>NZ_JADGES010000071.1 GCF_016744255.1 Maribacter sp. | reverse complement strand
GATTTTTTATTTCAAGCAGGAAAAGATAATTAAATAGTGAAAAAATTATCCATATTTAAAAAGCTGGTTTATTTTATTACTGTATTAATCGCTTTACTATTATTACTTGCGTGTATAATTCCTTATTTCCCGGTTAAAATTATTCCTCTTTTCTCATTTATAAGTCTTGGTGTACCTGCCTTGGTTGTTGTAAATATATTTTTTGCTTTGTATTGGGTTTTTACTAGAATAAAGAAAAGTTTAGCATCTATCTTGGCTTTGTTAATTGGTTATATATCCTTAGGTTCTTTTGTTCAATTTAGAAACCCCTCCACAGGCGGTTTAGAAAAAGAATTTCATATTATGACATTTAATTCTCTTGGTTTTCAAGGGTTAGATAAAGCTAATAAAAAGGAAAATGGAGTTAAAATAGTGGCGTTTATTAAGGAAGAAAATCCAGATGTTATTTGTTTTCAAGAGTTTGATTATAAGAGGATTAAAAGTGGGGAGTTAGATGCTTATCCTTATAGTTATGTCGATTTTAAATTTGGAGCGCCTAGGAGTAGAGTTGTTCAGGCGATTTATTCTAAATTACCGATAGTTTCAAAAGGGAATTTAAATTTTCCAGAAAGCCGTAACAATGGAATATATGTAGATCTTTTGTATAAAAATGATACCGTAAGAGTGTATAACTTACACTTGGAGTCTTTGAAAATTAGTATAGGTAATGGAGCGTTTTCTAGTAAGCATCCAGAAAAAGTATATAAACGACTTACACGGGTGTTTAAGAAGCAAGAGGAACAGGCTAAATTAGTTGCTGCTCACAGGAAAACTGTAGATTATAAAAAAATTGTGTGTGGCGATTTTAATAATGGCCAGTATTCTAGAATTTACAATATTGTAAAAGGAGAAATGCAAGATACTTTTGAAGAGAAAGGTACAGGATATGGACGAACCTTTAACTTTCACGGCCTTCCAGTTCGGATAGATTTTATTCTTGCAGATAAAGAATTCAAAGTTAAAGAACATAAGAACTTTGATGTAAAATACTCCGATCACTTTCCGGTGATGGCTTCTTTTAGTTTAGATTAATCATATAACAATCTGCTAGGTCGGCAAGAATATGAATAAGAAGTGCTAACCCAAATATTCTAGTTTTCTTATATAGGAACATTACTAAATAAAGAACAATTGCCCAATAGCTATGTAGCGGATGAAAATTAATGCTACAACGGTTTGGGTCAAATATAGGGTTTGCTAGTAAGTGGTCTATATCGATTACTATAGCCGATAAAAGAACAATAATGGCGAAGGTTTTATTGTTTTTATAAAAGAATACCCCAATAAGAATGGGTACTATAAAATGTATTCCGTAATGGAGTATAAATCTAAGCATCTAGGAAATCTAGCTTAAGTTTTTTTAAGTAACTTAAGGTATTTGTTCCTTCATTAAAAAGAAGATCTAAAATACTTAAATTGGGAATAAAGGTATGCCTATCGCTAAATACCTGAATGTATTCTGTGGTATTGAATTTATATTCTGTCTTGGCATTTGCAAGAAAACGCAAGTCTATAGTATTTTTCGTTTCGGATTTATATTCTGTTGTGCGTTCTTTGGGTATATCCATTTGCAAACAATCGCATATTATCTCTATGGTTTTTAAATTAAAATCCATTAAATGTGTATGTTCTTCTAAAAATAGAGGAGCTATTTCATCTTCGTAAAACTCAAAAAAAGGAGAAGATCTATATGCTGTTTCTAAAGTACGCCAATGTTGTCGTTGCCAGGCATAGGAATTATCTAGTAGAACGTCTTTGTATTTTAGACGTTCTTTTCCTTTTCCAGTATGTATTATAGGAATGTTTAAAATATGTTTCCCATTGTCGGTACAAACATAGGTACGGTTTCTGTACGTTTGTTTTTGATAATTATCCATATATTCCCAGCATACTTCTTTCTGCGCTATTACAGCAAAAGTTGCAATATTGGGAAAATAGGAGGGGTGTACTAAATGTTTCAAAACTTATGCTTTGTTTTTTCTTTTTTTGCGGATAAAATCAAAAATAAACCAACCTGCTAATGCTATTAAAAAGAATTTAAAATAGGATCTAGGTTCGCCATCACCATTTACGGTTGTAAAAACACGGTCCCAACGTACTTCCCAGTTTTTAAAGCCATCGGTAAAATTGTCAATACTCATCCAAATAAAAACAGGAGTACCTACAATATGATTTTCAGGAACATAACCCCATGTTCTACTATCCTCGGAATGATCCCTGTTATCTCCCATCATCCAGTAGTAGTCTTGTTTAAAAGTATACGACGTTGCTATTTCTCCGTTAAGACTTATTTGGTTGCCAGAAACGCTTATTTTGTTTCCTTCATAATCTTTAAGTATCTTTTTATATACAGGAAGAACTTCTAAATTCAAAGGGACTGTTGCTCCTTTTTTTGGTAAATAGATGGGACCAAAATTGTCATTATTCCAACTGTAATCTGGGCTTTGAGGGAATATGTTAGCGCCTCTTTTGTTTTTAGGAGATACTTGCCTTACAATAGAATCAATGTCTGTATTGGCTTTCAGTTGTGCTGCCATTTCATCTGTTAGAGCAACAAGTCGTTGCCTGTCTGTAATCTCTTTTAGGGAAAGTCTGGTTTGTTTAATTACATCTATAGGTATTCCTAGATGCTTGGTGTATAATTCCAATTTCCCATTTTCGGTTTGGTTGTATCCTAAAAGGTATTCTTGTAATAATTGCGCTTGCTCTTGGTTAATAGGGTCTGATAAATATTTTCTAGTTAAATCTACCACTCCTAAATCTAGTAATAAACGGGAAGAAACCCCTTTTTTACTGTAAACCATATAATCGTACTGCGGTTTCGCTCTATCGGATAATTGCAGTTGCTTTCCATTGATAAAAACGTAACCGTCGATAACAGCTAGAGAATCTCCGGGTGTTCCTACGCAGCGTTTTACATAGTTAGATTTTTTATCAATAGGTTTTTTAACTCCTTTTTCTTTTTTGAAAAATACACGCACGGTATCTGCTGGCCAGCTAAAAACAACAATATCATTCTTTTTTACCTTTTTAAAACCTGGTAGCCTAAAATAAGGTAATTGCGGTTTGTTTAAGTAAGAACGAGTGCCGATTTTTGGAATAGTATCATGAACCATAGGCGCTGCAACCGTAGTCATAGGTGTTCTAGCTCCGTAATGAAATTTACTTACAAACAGAAAATCGCCAACCCTTAAGGTGCGTTCTAAGGAACCGGTTGGTATTACATATGGTTGAATAAAATAGGTGTGTACTAAGGTAGCTGCAACAACAGCAAATACAATAGAACTAACCCATTCTCCTAAAGTAGTAGTAGGGTGTAAGCTGCGGTCTTCTATATAGGTAACATCTAAGGCGTAATTAACATAGTACGTATAAAAACCAAGTGTTAGAACAACTAACCAGGATTCGATTAAACTATTTCTGCCAAAACTACGTATGGTCTCTACCCAAATAACTGGAAACATCAATAAATTAATTATAGGGATAAATAGTAAAATGGTCCACCATTTAGGTCTATTAATAATTTGCATTAATACAATGGCATTATAAACAGGTATGGCTGCTTCCCATGCTTTTCTGCCAGCTTTAACGTATAGTTTCCAAGTTCCTAAAAAATGAATAAGCTGTACTATTAGTATAAAAATAATCCACTGCGTAGTATCCATATAAATGCTATTTGTTTTCTAATGATTTTTAAAGAGAATTATAGTGTAATTGTTTTAAGTCTATACCCTCTTATATATTTTTGTATAAGTATCTTTCTGTGATGATGTGTTACAAATATTAACCTAGGTTTAACACATCTCTCATAGAAAAAACTCCTTTTTTGTTTATAATCCATTCCGCCGCAGTAACTGCGCCTAAGGCAAACCCTTCGCGATTATGTGCCGTATGTTTAATTTCGATGCTATCAATGTCGCTATTATAGTGCACGGTATGTGTTCCTGGTACGGCTTCTATTCTTTTAGCTGTAATCGGAATTTGGTTTGTATCGGCTTGGTCTAACTTCCAACCCGTATAGTCAGAGTTGTTTATTACACCTTCCGCCAAAGTAATAGCAGTTCCGCTAGGAGCATCTAATTTTTGGGTATGGTGTATCTCTTCCATGGAAACGTTGTACTGCTTTAGGTTTTTAAGCATTTTGGCTAAATATTCATTAAGCTCAAAAAATACGTTTACTCCTAAGCTAAAGTTAGATGCGTATATAAAGGCTCCTTCTTTTTCTTTACAAAGCGCAACAGCTTTATCGTAGTTTTCTAACCAGCCCGTAGTTCCAGAAATAACAGGAATATTGTTTTCTAAACATTTTGTTATATTTCCATAAGCCGCTGTGGGCATGCTAAAATCTATGGCTACATCAATATTAGAAAAATCTATTTCGTTGGTGTTTATATCTATTTTGGCTACAATAGTATGGCTTCTTTGTAGAGCAGCCTGCTCTATCATTTTCCCCATTCTGCCATATCCAAATAATGCTATTTTCATAAATTAAAAATTAATAGTAAGTCCCATTCCGTAATTAGGGTTGCTGGTAATGGGGTCTAAATCAAAATATGGTTTAAAATCTACACTTAGGTCATCGTCTACATTAAACTGTTGTAAGTGCGCATCTACATTAGCATCTACAATGTTTAAAACATACAAGACGATGGTAATCACTAAAGCTAAATCTCTAGATTCTTGGTAATTTTCTTGTTGGCTTTCTAGTACCGTAAGGGAGTAATTAGTGCCGGTTCCGCCGGGATTGTAAAATTGATCATCTAAAAAGCCAGCTTTTCTTCTTTTAAAAGCAACTCTAAGTTGATTGTATTGATTGTCATTAAGCTTATAGGTATAAATACCAGCCCCTATTGCTCCATATACCAAAGGAACTTTCCAATATTTTTTATTATAAATTTGTCCCAATCCTGGTAATAAGGCAGAATAGAATGCAGCCTTACTAGGGGCTAAGGGGTTAAAAGATTTTTTCTTTTTTATGGAGCTTTTATCTATTACAATACCGTCTTTTTTAAGATTGTTTTGTAAGCTATCTATTTCCTTATTTTCTTCTTGTGCAAAGCCACACCATGAAGAAAAACATAACAAAGCGAATATAACAAGATACTTATTCACCTGTTATTATTTTTTTGATACGTTCAAATTCTTCTTTAGAGGTAAAAGGTATGGTGATTTTTCCTTTGTTAGCTGTAGTATGTTTTATATCTACTTTTACGGCTAAGCGGTTAGAGAAATTACCGATTTCTTTAGAAATAAATTCGGGTGTATTTGTTTTTGGTTTTTTGACAGCTGTATTGCTTCCATTTTGGTAGGCTTTTACAGCTTTTTCTGTTTCTCTAACAGAAAGGTTTTGTCCAACAATTTTCTCGTAAAGAGCAATTTGGTCTTCCTTTTTCTCTATGTTAACTAGGGTTCTACCATGCCCCATGCTTAAAAAACCATCTCTAATACCAGTTTGTATAATAGGGTCTAGCTTTAATAACCTTAAGTAATTTGCAATGGTAGATCGTTTTTTACCTACGCGATCACTAAGTCTTTCTTGTGTAAGTTCAATTTCATCAATTAATCTTTGATAAGATAGCGCTATTTCAATTGGGTCTAAATCCTGTCTTTGGATGTTTTCTACCAAAGCCATTTCTAACGATTCTTGATCGTTAGCAATACGTATATACGCAGGAATAGATTGAAGATTTATTAGTTTAGAAGCTCTAAACCTTCTTTCTCCGGATACTAATTGGTATTTATTAAAATCTAATTTACGAACTGTTATAGGTTGAATAACCCCTAGCTCTTTAATAGAAATTGCTAGTTCCTTTAGAGCTTCATCATTAAAGTGAGATCTAGGTTGAAACGGATTTACTTCTATTGCAGTAATATCTAATTCAACAATGTTACCAACCACTTTATCTGCGTTTTTATCCGATGCAGATTGTATATCATTTTCTGGATCTTTTAATAAGGCAGACAACCCTCTACCTAAAGCTTGTTTTTTTATTGCTTTCGCCATTATACAATCTCCTTGTTTTTATTTACAACTTCGTTTGCCATATTTAAATAATTCTCAGCGCCTTTACTGCTGGCATCGTATTTAATAATGCTTTCACCATAACTAGGGGCTTCGCTAAGACGTACGTTTCTTTGAATGATAGTTTCAAAAACCATGTCGCCAAAATGTTTACGTACTTCCTCTACTACTTGGTTAGAAAGTCGTAATCTAGAATCGTACATAGTTAATAACATACCTTCTATATCTAAATCTGCGTTGTGTATTTTCTGCACACTTTTTATTGTATTCAATAATTTACCCAATCCTTCTAATGCAAAATATTCACATTGAATTGGTATAATTACAGAATCAGCTGCAGTTAATGCGTTTAGTGTTAATAGGCCTAATGAAGGCGCACAGTCAATTAGAATATAATCGTAGGAGTCTTTCAGCTTTTGGATAGCTTTTTTCATCATGTACTCTCGTTCCTCTTTATCTACTAATTCTATCTCAATAGCCACAAGGTCTATGTGAGAAGGGATTAAGTCTACATTTGGAGAGGTAGTTTTTATGATGGTTTCCGACGCATCTTTGGTATGCTCTAATAATTGATATGTTCCTAGTTCAACACCATCTACATCAATTCCTAATCCAGATGTTGCATTCGCTTGGGGGTCTGCGTCAATTAAGAGCACTTTTTTCTCTAGTACACCTAGTGAGGCAGCTAGATTTACTGTAGTGGTGGTTTTGCCTACGCCACCTTTCTGATTTGCTATAGCAATTATCTTGCCCATTGTAAAGTAAGTTAGACCGTAAAAATACAATTATTTACGACGTTGTTGAAACCATTTTGTTAACACAAAGTGAATTAGGGCATAAGCTTACGTTAAATAGAGTTAAAGTTTTAATAACTAATATTTTATACAAAGAAATTCTGAAGTGTAATTTTAGGTGATATTACTATTTTTTGACTTGTGAAAAGTTATAACAAGGCTTAATGAGGTGTTTTAAGACTATCGGCGTACTCGATTAGATAAATTTCTTCATTTTTCTTTTTTAGATAATATTGCTCCCTAGCAAATTTTTCTAACTCTTCTTTATTCGATAATTTTTTAATTATTATTTTGTCTTTAGTAATTTCGTCTCTTAAAAACTCTTGTTGTTTCTCTAATTTTTTGATTTCTTTTTTTAGTTCTAAATGTATTAATAAAGAATTAGTGTCAAAAAAAAGCATCCAAATAACAAAAGCCGTTAAAACCAAGACGTAGGTATTGGTAATAAGTTTAAACCATGGCTTGTTTATAAGGTTGTTTATGCCCATGAATTAAGAAAGTTTTTCGTTAATGATAGTTCTTACAATATCAATAGCAACCGTATTATATTTGTTGTTCGGGATAATAATATCAGCATACTCTTTTGTAGGTTCAATAAACTGATTATGCATAGGTTTAAGAGTGTCTTGATAACAACTTAAAGTATCTTCTAAACTCCATCCTCTTTCTGAAATATCTCTTTTTAATCTACGAATTAGACGCTCGTCAGAATCGGCATGAACATAAATTTTAATATCGAACATTTCTCTAATTTTAGGATTGGTTAAAATTAGAATTCCCTCTACAATCATCACTTTTCTAGGATGTGTTAAAACAGTATCCTTGGTTCGGTTACATTCCAAGAAAGAATATACGGGTTGTTCAATAGATTTTCCTTTTTTTAATTGCTCTAAGTGCTTTCCTAGAAGATTAAAATCAATCGCTGAGGGATGGTCAAAATTTGTTTGTTTACGTTCTATTAAACTAAGTTCTGATAAATCGTTGTAATAAGAATCTTGCGAGATTAAACCAACTTCATTTTTTGGTAACTCATTAATAATTTGGTTTACAACTGTTGTTTTTCCACAACCTGTGCCTCCCGCGATTCCAATAATTAGCATTTTTTGTTATTTTTCACAAAAATAGGTATTTGCAATTTAATGCTTGTAATAAAGGTTTAGATCTTTGCCTTATGTTTACGAGTAGCGTTAGGTTGTTAAAATTCTTTTGTAAAGAGGCGTAAGATTAAAAACTTTATAGTTGTGTTAGCTTTAATTGTTGCAAATATATGCGTGCTCATGCAGCTTATGTATACCTTTACCAAATGCAAAAAGAGAATGTGAAACCTAATTTTGAATTTGTAGCATTAATGGCATCTTTAATGTCTATTACTGCCTTGGCTATAGATGCTATTTTACCAGGATTATCAAAAATAGGGCTGGCACTTAATAGCGTAGATTCTACCGATAACCAAATGCTTATCATTATGATTTTTTTGGGGTTAGGATTGGGGCAACTGTTTTTTGGACCATTGTCCGATAGTTATGGAAGAAAGCCAATGATTTATATAGGTTTTTTTGTTTTTTTTATAGCAAGTCTTACATGTGTTTTTGCTCCTACAATGGGATGGATGATTTTTGGGAGAATATTACAGGGAGTAGGGTTGTCGGCAGCTAGATCTATTAGTGTTTCTATAATAAGAGATACCTATAAAGGAGATTACATGG
Organism: Maribacter sp.; assembly: GCF_016744255.1. Taxonomy (GTDB): domain Bacteria; phylum Bacteroidota; class Bacteroidia; order Flavobacteriales; family Flavobacteriaceae; genus Maribacter_B. The sequence goes on along the minus strand of NZ_JADGES010000071.1, from coordinate 9,631 downwards.
CTAAAGTAATGTCTTTTGTAACCGCATTTTTTATTTTAGTTCCTGTGGTTGCTCCAGCAATGGGAAAAGCGGTTTTAGATCATTGGGGTTGGCAAGCGATTTTTTATGTGCAATTAGTTTGTGCTTTTATCGTGGTGATTTGGTTTTGGAAAAGACAACCAGAAACATTAAAAATCGAATATAAAATACCTTTTTCTAGGCATGTTTTTATGGATGGTTTTTTAGAATTAATTCGGTACAGAGCAACCCTTGCTTTCACCATTATTTCGGGCTTAATAACAGGGTCTTTTTTGGTGTACCTAAGCGCGGCACAGCAGGTTTTTGAAGAGCAATATAATATGGCCGATGAATTTCCATATATTTTTGCAGGCCTTGCGGTTTCAATTGGTATTGCTACTTTTTTAAATGGCACTTTAGTTTTAAAATTAGGGATGCGCAAGCTTGCCTTTATAGCTCTTATTGTGTTTTTTAGCGTTTCTTTATTATATGTTTTATTATTTTGGAATTCTAGTAATCCTGGGGTTATTGTATTACTTGCTTTTTTATCGGCTCAATTCTTTAGTTTGGGTTTTTTATTTGGAAATTTACGGTCTATAGCAATGGAGCCTATAGGACATATTGCTGGTATTGGAGCAGCAATAACGGGCTTTGTTTCCACTATTATTTCCATTCCAATTGCAACTTATGTAGGTAGTTTTGTAGAGCACACTGTGTTGCCTCTTTTTTTAGGATTAGCAGTGTGTGGGTTTGTTTCTCTTTTGATATTTATTTTGATAAAAAGAAAACAAAGGGTAGTTGTTACTTAGTAAAAAGCCGAACTATCTCTTGTTCAGAAATAGTCCGGCCAAAATGAATTACCTTAATTTTAAGATTACAGAGCGTTATCCATAATTTCTTGAACAACTTCTGGGTTTAATAATGTGCTTGTGTCACCAAGATTAGATGTGTCTTTGTGCGCAATTTTCCTTAGGATTCTACGCATAATTTTTCCACTTCGTGTTTTTGGTAAACCCGATACAAATTGAATTTTATCTAATTTGGCAATAGGTCCAATATGTTCCGTTATTTGAAGATTTATTTCGCGTTTTAAATTCTCTCTATCTCTTCCTTCTCCTGTTTCTTTTAAAATAACATATCCGTATAAAGCATTTCCTTTTACATCATGTGGGAAGCCAACAATGGCAGATTCTGCGATAGCAGGGTGTTCGTTAATAGCATCTTCTATCGGAGCAGTACCAAGGTTGTGACCAGATACTATGATAACATCATCGACTCTACCAGTAATTCTGTAATATCCAACGGCATCTCTATGTGCGCCATCTCCTGTGAAATATTTATTCTCGTAAGCGGAGAAGTACGTATCTCTATAGCGTTCGTGGTTGCCCCAGATAGTTCTAGCTATAGATGGCCAAGGGAATTTTATACATAACCTGCCATCCACTTGGTTTCCTTTAATTTCTTTACCATTTTCATCCATTAATGCAGGTTGAATGCCAATAAAAGGAAGGGTTGCAAATGTTGGGGTAGTAGGGGTCACATAAGGAATTGGTGTAATCATAATACCACCTGTTTCTGTCTGCCACCAAGTATCTACAATGGGGCTATGTTTTTTGCCAACGTTGTTATTGTACCAGTGCCATGCTTCTTCATTAATAGGTTCTCCTACGGAGCCTAAAACTTTTAAGGAGCTTAAGTCGTATTTTTCTACATAATCTAAATTCTCTTTTGCTAAGGCTCTAATAGCTGTTGGAGCAGTATAGAACTGATTTATTTTGTGTTTTTCTACGACTTCCCAGAACCTGCCATAATCTGGGTAGGAGGGAACACCTTCAAACATAACAGTAGTAGCGCCATTAGCTAGTGGACCATAAACAATATAAGAGTGTCCTGTGATCCAGCCAATATCTGCTGTACACCAATAAATATCTTCTTCTTTATATTGAAAAATATTTTTGAATGTGTAAGCGGTATAAACCATATAACCTGCGGTTGTATGTACCATGCCTTTTGGTTTTCCGGTAGATCCAGATGTATATAGTATAAATAATGGGTCTTCTGCATCCATAATTTCGGCAACGCAGTCGCCATAAGCCTCATCTAATAACGGTTGTAGCCATTCATCTCTTCCGGCAACCATATCAATCTTAGAATTGGTACGTTTTACAACTAAAACATTAGTTACGCCAGGGCAATCTTCTAACCCTTTATCTACGATACCTTTTAAATCTATAGATTTTGTGCCTCTATAAGAGCCATCAGAAGTGATAACCATTTTACAGTCAGAATCGTTAATTCTGGTAGATAATGCATTCGAGGAAAATCCAGCAAAAACAACAGAATGTATTGCGCCTATTCTTGCACAAGCTAAAAGGGAAACAGCTAACTCTGGAATCATAGGTAGATAGATGCAAACACGGTCTCCTTTTTTAACCCCTTTAGCTTTTAGTACGTTCGCCATTTTTGCAACGCGTTCGTATAATTGCGAATAGGTTATGTGTTGTGCTTCTTCTTTAGGGTCGTTAGGCTCAAATAAAATAGCTGTTTTATCTCCTCTGGTGGTTAAATGTCTGTCTAGGCAATTTTCGGTAATATTAAGCTTTGCGCCTTCAAACCATTTTACTTCTGGTTTTGTAAAGTCCCAGCTTAAAACATTATTCCATTTTTTTCTCCAAACAAAATGCTCTTCTGCTATTTCTTCCCAGAAAGCTTCAGGATTTCGGACAGATTTTCTATATACTTGGTAGTATTCCTCTAGGTGTTTTATGTGATAATTACTCATATTGAATTAATTAGATTGTTGTATTCGATTTTTTTTAATTGAAATATATAATATAGATTAACTAGGTGCAATTTTATGGTTAGTGTATACGGTTTTTATTTCATCAATTATAGTAATATCATCTATGGTTGATGGTATTTTATAATCCGTGGTGTCTGCAATATTGCGTAATAATTTACGAAGTATTTTTCCAGAACGAGTTTTGGGAAGTCTTTTTACTACAAAAACATCCTTAAAAGAAGCAACAGGTCCAATTTCTTTACGAACCTCTTTAATGATTTCTGTTTGAATTTGGTTTTCACCTAAAGAGTCTCCAGATTTTAGAACGATTAATCCCAATGGTTTTTGTCCTTTTAATTCGCAATGAATTCCAAAAACAGCACATTCTGCAACAGAGGAATGAGAGGCTACAATTTCTTCCATTTCAGCGGTAGAGAGTCTGTGTCCAGCAACATTAATTATGTCATCTACTCTTCCTGTTATAAAAACATATCCGTCTTCATCTTTGTAGCCACCATCTCCAGAAAAGTAATACCCGGGGAAACGTTCTAGGTATCCAGATTTAAATCGTTGCGAATTGCCCCAAAGATTAGTTAATGTTCCAGGTGGTAAAGGGAGTTTTATAGCAACGAATCCTTCCTCATTGGCAGCCGCTTTATTGCCGTCTGCATTTAATATTTGAATATCATATCCGCAAACGGGAAGTGAAGCGGAGCCTGGTTTTACTTTTTGTAATTCTAAGCCTACCATATTGGCGAGCATTGGCCAGCCAGATTCTGTTTGCCACCAATGGTCAATTACAGGGATGTTTAATTGTTCTTCTGTCCATTTTAGAGTTGCCGCATCACAACGTTCTCCTGCTAAAAATTGATATTTTAAACAAGAAAGGTCGTATTTTTTCAAGAGAACTCCTTCCGGATCTTCTTTTTTTATAGCTCTTATAGCGGTAGGGGCGGTGAACATAACTTTTACTTTGTGTTCGTTAATTACCCTCCAGAATGTAGAAGCATCTGGGGTTTTTATGGGTTTGCCTTCAAACAAAACAGTGGTATTTCTATGTAATAAAGGAGCGTAGACAATATAACTATGGCCTACTACCCAACCAACATCGCTTGCTGCCCAATATACATTGCCTTCATCTACACCATATACATATTGCATGGAAAATTTTAAAGCCGTGGCGTAGCCTCCAGTATCGCGGATAATTCCTTTAGGTGTTCCTGTTGTTCCAGAGGTATATAGAATATAAGAAGGGTGTGTAGATTCTACAGGTATTGCCTCAATAGGTTTTGATTTATCCACTAAAGCTTCATAATCTACATCATAAGGTTTGTGTGGAATTTCTGCATCTAAATTACGATCAAACACTATTACATGTTCTGGTTTATATTTTGCTTGAGTTATAGCGGTATCTACAAAAGGTTTGTATGGAATAACACGGGTAACTTCTATTCCACTAGATGCTGTTATTATTGCTTTAGGTTTGCAGTCATCTATACGTATGGCTAATTCATGAGGAGCAAAACCACCAAAGACAACAGAATGAATTACACCAATCCTAACACATGCAAGCATAGCGTATATTGCTTGCGGAATCATAGGCATGTAAATAATAGCGGTGTCTCCTTTTTTTAGACCTAACTCTTGTAAGCCACCTGCTAATTTGGCAACTTCTAAATGTAATTGATTATAAGTAATTTTCTGTTTAGTTGCTGTTACAGGCGAGTCATAAATAATAGCATTTTGTTCTCCAAAACCATCTTTAATATGTTTGTCTATGCAGAGGTAACTTAGGTTTAGTGTTCCGTCGGAAAACCACTGGGTATAGCCTTCTTTATCTTTAGATACAATAGAAGAGGGCTTTGTGTGCCAATCTAATTGATGAGCTTGTTTTTTCCAGAATTCAGCAGGATTATTAATACTTTGGCTATAAAAACTTTTATAACTCATGCCTTTGGTTTTTTTGAGTCAAATAAACCAAACCAGTTAGGATTTAATACTTTAAGCTTTATTAAAACCCATATAATGGTAACAAAACATAACCCAATAACTATGGAATTCATAGGGCTAATAGGTGTTTCGTTCTCGAGTTTAAAACGAAAATATAACGATATAAGAATGTAGGCACTGATAACAATATCAGATGCTAGTGGATTTAAACGTAATTTCATTTGCTCTATCTTAAATTAGACAAGGTTTTATTTGCACACAAAACCAGGTTTTATTTAAGAAGATCGTTAATTTCTGAAACTATTTTTTTAACCGAAAAAGGTTTTGTTAAATATTTATCTGCTCCTAACTGTAGCCCTTTTTCTATATCAGAGCTTTTGTTTTTCGCAGTAAGAAATACAATCTTAGTGTTCTTTAAATTAGCTTTACTTTTTATATGTTTTAGCGTTTGGTAGCCATCTACGTTGGGCATCATAATATCCAACAAAACTACATCTGGAACGCTAGTGTTTACAATTTCTAATGCTTCACTACCATCTCTCGCAATAAAGACTTCATAGTCTTGCTTTTTAAAAGCATACTCCAAAGTCATTACAATATTTGGTTCATCATCAACAAGGAGTATTTTCTTCCTCATACTTTAAGTTTACAATTTAATAAAAAGGAAGCTTAAAACCAAAAATTGTTCCAACTTTAGTTCCTTTTTCTACCCAAATTTTTCCGTTATGTTTTTCTATTATTTGTTTGCTAATAGCTAAGCCAAGCCCACTTCCTATTGGTTTAATGGTATTTTGATTTTTAGATTGATAGAATTTATCAAATATATAGTCAATATCTTCTTTTGGGATGCCTTTTCCGTTATCCTTTACATAAAACTCGACAGCTTTGTTGCCAAGTTTAAAATCCACAGTTATTTTGCCTTTTTGTGGTTCACAAAATTTAATTGCATTTCCTATTAAATTAGTTAGAACCTGAAGAATTTTGTCCTCATCATAAGTTAAATCAAAATGAAATTGATTTTTATTTACTAAGGTTATTTGCTTTTTAGCTGCAATATGTTGCATGTTTCCAATTGCCTTTTTTAAGGTTTTTTGGATGTTGTGTTTTTGGATATTTATATAGGCTCTATCTGTAGATAGTTTTTCAAATTCAAGAATATTATTAATAAGTCGTGCTAAACGGTCAGAGTCTTGAAGTATGTTTTTTAAGAATTGCGCTTTTATCTCACTAGGCATTTCTCCGTCTTCATCCATTAATAATTCAGTGGCAGCTCTAATTCCTGTTATTGGTGTTTTTAACTCATGCGCTACTGTGTCTAAAAATTCATCTTTTTGTTTGTCTTTAAAAAGAAGTTCATCATTAACTTCTTTTAATTGAAAGGTCATCTCTGTTAGTTCGTTAGATTTTTCTCTAAGAATTTTATTTCGGTTTATAGTTTCTTTAGATTCTTCTAAAATTTTAAGCACCTCTACTAAGCTTATTTCTTCTTCCTTAACTACGCCTGCAATTAGAATTTTTGAAGAAGCACCACCAATACTACCAGTCAATAGTTTTTCGGAAAAATTAATTAAACGAGCATCAGCCATTTGGGTGTCCGAAGGAATATTATATTTTTTAAAAAATAAATCTAAAGCTCTTTTGGTTCTTGTTTCTCCTAAAAATTTAACTAGTACATTTTTTATGTCTGCAACATAAGCTTCTCCTTTCCATACCAGAGCGCTATCTTGTAAAGTGGCGTAGTTTCTGCTGTCTACGAACATTTCTGCGTAATTCCTTTCTCTATAATTTCCTTTGGAGGTTAAAGAAAAGATGAGGTAGCATAAAGTATTAAATAGCATACTCCAGAAGAAAGCATGTACTGGGGGGCTTAATATTTCTATTCCAAACAAATGGTAGGGTTTTAGTAAGGCAATACCAAATAAACCTTTAGTCGTAAAATCGGTATACCCAGTTAAAGCTTCCATAGTGAAAGGTAAAATTAAGGTGTATGTAGTTACAATAATCCCAACAATAATTCCAATAATAACACCTTTCGATGATCCTCTGTTCCAGAACAATCCTATAAAAAAAGAGGGAGCTAATTGTGCTATTATTACAAATGAAATTAAACCTATGGAAAAGAGAGATAGTTCCATAGAAAAAAATATGTAAAAAAGGTATGCAAAAATAATAATGGTGAAGATTGATATTCTTCTAATATTTTTAATGTAATAGGCATTTCTTTCCGGGTGACTTTCTAGAAATTTACCAAGAAATCCATAAGGAATAATTAAGTTATTACTCACCATGGTAGATAACGCTAGGGTAGAAATAACTACCATAGAAATTACGGCAGAAAAACCGCCTAAAAAAACTAACAATGCTAAAAAGGTGTTACCGTTTTCTAAAGGAAGAAGTAAAGAAAAATATTCTGCGTTGACCGTATCTCCTAGAGATATTTTTCCTCCCCAGGCAATGTATATTACAAAAAGGTTGAATATTAATAAGTATAAAGGGAATAGCCAGATTGCTTTTTTTAAATGTTTTTCTCTGCTATTTTCTAATACAGAAACTTGGAACATTCTAGGTAAAAGAAAAATAATCATAAAAGAGAGCATAATGGTAAAAAACCAATCGAAGCCAGATTCTAAACTATTGAAGGTGGTTAATTGCTCAAAATTTTCTGTTAAGGATATTTGGTTGTAGATGTCTGTAGTGCCATCAAACAAGTAAAAAGTAACATATATTCCAATGATTAGAAAAAAGACAAGTTTTAAAATAGATTCAAAGGCTACAGAAGCAATTATGCCTCTGTGTTTTTCTGATGCATCTGTGCTTTGTGTTCCAAAAAAGGTAGCAAAAATGGCAAGTAATACTGCAATGTAAAAGGTAGAGTCGTCCCAAATTCCATTAGAAATATAGCCATTGCCAAAAGACATTATTTCAAAAGTTTCTGAAACTGCTTTTAATTGTAAAGAGATATATGGGATGGTACCTATTAAGCAGATAATAGTAATTAGAGCTCCCAGAAACCTGTTGTTTCCATAGCGTAATGAAATAAAGTCAGCAATAGTAGATATTTTATGTTGTTTAGATATCCGCATAATTTTGCGTAATAGAACAATCCATAATGGAGCCGCAATTACTGGGCCTAGATAAATAGGTAAAAAATTAATTCCGGAATTTGCGGCAATACCAACACTGCCATAATATGTCCATGCGGAGCAGTACACAGCAAGAGAAAGAGTGTAAACATAGGGGTTGTTTACCCATTTACTTTTAGAATTTTTTTCAGCTTTTAAAGCAATGAAGAAAAGAACCAATAAATAGGCAATAATAATACCTAATAAAATATAGTTATTCATAATGCTTTTTTAAAACTATGTAGGATATGATAATGGAAATAGCCCAAATAAGGAATATAGAAAAATACATGGTGGGTATACCTAGAATTGCGCCATTATTATTAAATATTAATAGAAAGGGAATGTTTAGGACAAAGAATAATCCTAAAGAAAGTACTACTAATTTTTGAATATGTCTTTTTTTCATCTATTTCTAAAGATAGTAAAAATGACAAAAAACAGTGCCACCGAAATGACACTGTTTTTAACCAACTAATTTAATATCTCATTATGTTAAAGAATGAGAGTTTTTATGTTTTCTTTTAATACTCTATTGTTTTAAAAGAAAACAGTAATTACTTTTTTAATGATCTGATGCTTCACCAGCTCCACTTGGTATTCTGATACTTTCTACCATGTCTTGAACATCTTGTGGTGGTGCAGCTGTCATTCTTGAAACTACAACAGAAACAATAACATTAATTACCATAGCAATTGTTCCAAAGCCTTCGGGAGAAGTTCCAAACCACCATTCACTTGCTGGTCTTGGATCCATAACTCCAATAAGTCCAGTTTTATATCGTATCATATAAAATAACATGATAGTAATACCGACAACCATACCGGCAATAGCGCCTTCTTTGTTCATTCGCTTATCAAAAATTCCTAATATAATTGCAGGGAAGAAAGAAGCAGCAGCTAAACCAAAGGCTAATGCGACCACGGCGGCGACAAATCCTGGAGGGTATATGCCAAAGATTCCAGCAATAATAATGGCAACGAATATTGCTATACGAGCAGCCATTAATTCTCCTTTTTCAGAAATGTCTGGTTTTAATTGCTTTTTGATTAAATCGTGAGAAATAGAAGTTGATATTACAAGTAATAGTCCTGCAGCTGTGGATAATGCAGCGGCTAAACCACCCGCAGCAACTAGAGCAATAACCCAATTAGGTAGATTAGCAATTTCTGGATTAGCAAGCACCATAATATCCCGATCTACATAAAGTTCATTTGCAGAATCATTAGCATTAGAGATTAAACGCTCTCCATTAGCACCTCTTTCATTAGTAAATGCAGGTTTTTTGCTAGATAAAGCACTTCCGGCAACATACTGTATTTTACCATCGTTGTTTTTATCAGACCAAGCAATAAGACCTGTGTTTTCCCAATTTTTGAACCATTCAGGAATACTACTGTATTCTTTGTTGCTTACAGTTTCTATTAAATTAGTTCTAGAGAATACTGCAATTGCAGGAGCAGTGGTATAAAGAATAGAAATTAATAGTAATGCATATCCTGCAGATTTACGAGCATCTTTTACTTTAGGTACTGTAAAGAAACGAACAATTACATGTGGGAGTCCTGCTGTACCTGCCATTAAGGCTAACGTTATAGCAAATACATCCCAAGTAGATTTTGTTCCGCTGGTGTATTCGTTGAATCCTAATTGTGTATGAAGTAAATCTAGCTTATCTAGTAAAAAGGCGCCGCCTTCTACTTTTCCACCCATTCCTAATTGAGGAATAGGGTTTCCTGTCATTTGCATGGATATAAAAAAGGCAGGAACCATAAAAGC
>NZ_JADGES010000070.1 GCF_016744255.1 Maribacter sp. | reverse complement strand
AATAAAAACAGTCTTTTCAATGGCGTTCCCTAAAGGGCGGGCTTTCCGTTCTATCTTTCTTTCTTGAATATAAAAAATTCAAGAAAGAAAGGATGCCACTGCAATCCCTAACGCAAAAAATTTCATCTCTACACTTGTAGAGGTGAAATATTTACTCTATGTTTGTAGAGAACACTACAGACCTATAGAAAATGCCATTATCCAAAACCGAAGAAGAACTAATGAATATTCTATGGAAGCTTAATAAAGCTTTCATGAAAAATTTATTAGATTCCTATAAAGAACCAAAACCTGCCACCACAACTGTCGCTACGCTATTAAAACGAATGACAGACAAAGGATTTGTTGCTTATAATAGCTTTGGCAGATCTCGAGAATACTACCCTTTAGTTAAGAAAGAAGATTATTTTTCTAAGCATGTAAACGGGTTAATTAAGAATTTTTTCGACAATAGCGCTTCTCAATTTGCATCCTTCTTTACCAAAGAAACAGACTTAACTAAGGAGCAATTAGAGGACCTTAAGAGACTAATAGATTCGGAAATTAAAAAGAAATAAAAATGGAAACATACCTTCTAAAAACCATAGCTTGCATGGCCATTCTTTTAATTTTCTATAAGCTTTTATTAGAAAAGGAAAACATGCATGTGCTTAAACGTTTTTACTTACTAGGAGCCATTATTGCCTCGTTTTTAATACCTAGCATAGTTTTTATAGACTACGTAGAACTACCTGTAAGTAGTATCCCTATCGTAAATACTCTAAACCAAAACACCTTGTTAGTAACGGAAAACGTTCCAAATTTCAACAAAGCGAATATTCCATTGGTTTTTACCACGATATACATTGCAGGTGTACTCCTATTTGGGTTTCGTTTCTGCAAGAACCTTATACAAATCTTAAAACGTATTACAAACAACACAAAGCTACAGACAGGAGCCTTCTTTAGAGTTTTACTACTAGAAGATATAACTCCGCATACTTTCTTTAGCTACATATTTTTAAATAAAACAAGATTTGAATCTAGCGCAATTCCAAAAGAAGTACTTCTCCATGAAGAAACACACGCTAAACAATACCACAGCATAGATGTTTTGTTCATTGAATTTTTACAAGTATTTATGTGGTTTAACCCTTTAATCTACCAATACAATAAAACCATTAAACTTAACCATGAGTTTTTAGCAGATTCTGCGGTACTTAAAAAGGATATAAAAACTACTTCCTATCAAAATACACTCCTATCATACTTATCTCCAGATAGCAAAAAAAAGTATCAGCCAACCTTGGCTAATGCCATCAATTATTCATCCATCAAAAAACGATTTACAGTCATGAAAAAACAAACATCAAAAAAATCGATTATCTTAAGAAGTACATTAATTATTCCTCTATTAGCACTTTTATTTTACAGTTTTAGTGAGAGACAAATTGTAGAAAAAGAAAGCGCGAACACGAACCTTTCCATACTACAACACAGTCCGCAAGAAGGAGCCACAGCAGAAGAAATATTAGAATATAATACGTTGGCTAAAAAATACAATGCAATTACAAAGAGTGGCCATATAATTATTAAAAAAAAGGAGGTGGATCGCATGTCTTATCTATATAGTATAATGACTAAAAAGGAACGTAAAAATACAGAACCTTACCCTACTATTCCACCAATGCCAGAACCACCTACCACCCCAAAAGTAAAAAAGGGAGAAATTAGTAATATTCCACCACCACCAGCTCCGAAATCTCCCTTAGACCATGTCATAGAAATGGCAAAAAAAGATGCCGGCTTTTATTATGAAGGAAATAAAATTTCTTCCGACAGAGCTATAGAATTAGTAAAAACCAACAAAAATTTAAATATAGATTCTCGACGTTCCAATACCGGTAAACCAACCGTGAAAATATCTATAAAACCAATCCATATTAAATAACAAATTCCAATTTCTTTAAAAAAAAAGCCTTCAATTTAGAAGGCTTTTTTTGTAACATTATTTCTCGCCCAGCGTCCAATACTATTCATCAATCCATCACTCAATCATGTTACAGCAATTCTTCATCCTCTGCTCTGGAGCAGATTCTTCTATTTTAAAAACCTGTTCCAATGGAGAACAGAATAAATATGCAGGCATTGGAGCTACGATTTTCTTTACTGCAATTATGGCTTTTATAGCAAGTTCCTATGCTTTGTATACTGTTTTTGGTTCTATGTATACATCTATATCTTTCGGTGTAATTTGGGGGCTCATAATTTTTAACCTAGATAGGTTCATTGTTTCTACCATAAAAAAAAGAGACCATTTTAAAACAGAATTTCTACAAGCTATTCCAAGGATAATTCTAGCAGTTATAATAGCCATAGTAATTTCTAAACCTTTAGAAGTAAAAATTTTCGAGAAAGAAATAAATCAGGTTTTATTAGAACAAAAAAACGAGCTCTCTCTTGCTAATCAGCAACAAATATTACAACAATATACGCCTGAAATAGTAACTTTAGAAAAAAATACTGCGCAATTAAAAAACGAGATAATCATAAAAGAAAAAGAAACAAATGCTTTATACAATATCTATATTACAGAAGCAGAAGGCACTGCAGGAACCAATCTACTAGGCAAAGGACCTGTTTATGAAGAAAAAAGAGAAAAACACGATGCTTCTTTAACCGAATTACAGCAATTAAAACAAAAGAACAATCAAAAAATTGCGCGTATAGAAACCCAAATTACTACCTTAAAAAAAGAGTATAACAACAACGTAATTAATTCGCAACCGATAATTGACGGTTTTGATGGGCTTATGGCAAGAATAAATGCATTAAACAAACTTCCCTGGCTCCCTTCTTTCTTTATTTTTTTGCTTTTTTTAGCTATTGAAACGGCACCTATTATTGCTAAATTAATTGCTCCAAAAGGAGAATATGATTGGAAATTAAAAGAACAAGAAAATACTATTAAAACATGGATAACCCAAAAAGTAAACCAACGAAATCAGGTGCTAGAGACAGATACCATTCTTAACCATAGAGTTTATTCGGAAATACAAGAAGAAGAGGACGTTTATGCTTATAAAAAGAAGAAAGCGCAAGAGCTTTTGAAAAGACAAGCAGATGCCTTTCATGACATGCAAATGAAACAAATATAAAGAGGACCTGTCTTTATATAAAACAGGTCCTCTGGGTAAAATTTGGGGAAACTACCGCTAATACTATTTTTTGTTCGTTATAATGTCCTCAAAATAATAGCATTATTAGAAAACTTAATCTCGCATATTTGATACACTTTTTTTTCTTTGTTATTTAAAATAAAGCCTGTATACTTCTTTTTTTTCTTTGCTTCCATAGTTTGGGTTTTTGGTTACATCAAAGATACTTTAATCCTAAAAATCTTTAACCAAATTTAGCCCGACAACCATTTTCTGTAGTTGAATCACTTTCCCCAAAAGGTAAAATAAAAGTGCACTAATGATTTAACAAAGTGCACTTTTCAAAACCAACTAATTACCTCGCTATCAGGTATTGTAATGAAAAGCAATTTTAGCCAATTGCCCTACAATTTTTATAGAATCTTTCATAGATAGCTTAGATCCATCGGCATGTACCCACCTCTTTAAAGGCTGTTCGCAGATTAAACTCTGTACATTTTTCTTTCCATAATGCTTGCGCATGCGCATAAATATTTCCACATCGAATAACCATCTAGTAATAAATTTTTTGGTGAACATATTTTCCACAATGTCCTTGTCCATTATTTTAGCCCCACATTGTGTATCGTTAAATGGCATACCAAGTATGGTTCTTATAATAAGGTTTATAGTCATACTAATAATCTTCCTTGCGGATTCTTTTGTAATATTAGCACCCATTCTACTCATTCTAGAGCCGCTTACAATTTTAAAATCCGAATTCTGTAATGTCTTTACTAAATCATCAAAATCTCTAAAATCTGTAGACAAATCGGCGTCTAAATAACCTATATAATCCAATTGAGAATCCTTCGCTAAATGCAAAACTCCCTGCCTTACCGCTTCGGCCTTTCCTCCATTCTTCTCGCAATCATAAATACTAATTGTATCCTCGTGCCCCTTTCTTAATTCATTTAACACTTCTAATGTCTTATCCGTACTACCATCATTTACAAAGCACAAATGGTACCCAAGATTCCTATGTGCAAAGTCTTTAAAATCTACGTCAGACAATCGTTCTTCCTCATTATAACAAGGTATCACTACTCCCACACAATATTCCTGTAACATTCTAGAAGAGCTCTCTTCTGTGTTTTTTACAGAAATCTTATTATCTCCTAAAATTCTTTTTACTCTGGCAGAAACTTCATTTAAACTTACTGGCTTTTTCATATAATCATCAATACCAAGATCAAAACCATCCATAATTACGTTTTCATCTGTATTACCAGACATAACCATTATAGGTATCTTAGATTTTTGATTTACACGAATAAACTTTACCACTTCTAAACCAGACATATCTGGCATATTAATATCAACGATAACCAAATCTGGTTTAAAAGATTCAAATAGCAATTTACCATCTGAGCCACAATCTGCCGTTTTGATATCATATCCTAACTCTAACAATCTCTTTTCCAAAGAAAGCAGTATTAGTTGTTGGTCATCAATAGCGAGAATTTTCATAAATACTTTGTTTAGGTACGAATTAAATCTTTAAGGATTATGTTCGCAAAATTTGGGTTGTTTTTTTAATTAGCACTACCTTTCTTAACCTAAATATACTTAGGCCATTTTATTTACTTTTCTTAAAATTTAAGCTCAAAAATAAATTATTTTGTAGGTAAATTCCTTCTTAAAACGTAAACTATTCTCCCTTTATTGTAATGTTCATCTCATATATTTTATTTATATCTTTATAGCCAATTTGATTCTTGCATAAACTTTGAAGAAAAAAACCAATACGCTTTTAATTTTAGCCTTAATTGTAGGCCTCGCATTTCATGGCTCTGCTATCTTTTTCACTTTAGAATCAACATACGATGCTTTAATACACTTATTCTTTGCGGATCATTACGCCGATAGTTGGTTTGATCCTTGGGAATATAGATGGTATACTGGTTTCACTGTACAGTCTTATCCTCCTTTAGTGCATCAAGTTATCGGTATTTTATCCTATATCGGGGGGTTAAAATTTGGAATGTATTCTGTTGCTCTAATTGCTATAGTTTTATTTATTACTGGTGTCTACCGCTATACGCTATTAATGACTGGTAGTCGAAGAATAGCTGGTTATGGAGCTGTATTAGCTGTTTTCTCCTCTACTTTCGTAGAGACCTTACACATCTTTGGCCAATTACCTAGTATCTCCGCATTGTCTATTTTACTACATGTCATGACCGAGATATATCTGTGGATTAAGACAGGTAAAACTAAGTACTTTTTAACCTCCGTTTCCATGCTTGCGGTAACAGTAACATCGCACCATGTCACTCCTATTTTTGGTATGGTTTTCTTTATTGCCCCTTTAATAGGTATGGCTGTTATGGATGCCTCTCGAGAACGTGTAAATTCTTACAAAGAACTTTCCTTTAAAATTTTCTGGAATACAACTTTAAAACATTTTTGGAGAATTGCTAAATTCGGATTCAGTGCTATTTTTTTAATTGTGTTCTGTATTTTTCCTTATTGGTATAACTCCAAAAGAAACCCTATTACCCAAGTTGCTATTCCACATGGATCACGAGATAATTTCTTAGAGATAACCTCTTCGGGCCTTGTCTTTTTTATAATACCATGGGGCATTTTTCTTTTTGTATTACCTTATTTCTTTTACAGATTTTTTAGTAAACGTTATGTTTTCTTTGGGCTATCTTTTGCTTTGTTAACTATTTTAGGAACCGGAGGAACAACGCCTATTCCGTTAATGATGTTGGGAGAAACTGCTTTCAATATTCTTACTTTAGATCGGTTTACTCTATGGGCAACCATAATGGCCTTACCCATTTTTGCTGAATTCGCCTATAGAATGGTGGAAGGGGATTTAAAAGTTTTGGTACAGGAAAAATTCGGAGCAGTATACCATAGAGTTTTAGGAGGACTAATTGCCGGTGGCATGCTTTTTATGGTGCTATTTACTATGACCTTAGGCTATTTTAGACCCTCGCAGCCAGCAAAAATTAAAATGTTACCAATTGTTAACTTTCTTGGAGCAGATTCCCATGATTCTTGGCGCTATTTGCCTTTAGGGTTTGGTGATCAAATGGCATGGCTCTCTGCTCAAACTAATGCGATGACTGTGGATGGAAATTACCATTCCGCAAGAAGACTTCCTGAACTCACCACAAGAGCTATTGAACGTATAGAAAATTCAAAATTTAGAGGAGTAGAAGGTATTGGCTCCTTACAGCAATTCCTAACCGTACCAGAAAAATATAATTTAAAATACATTTTTTCTAACGATAAATTTTACGACCCCATTTTATACTACTGCGGCTGGCAACGGCTACAACAACTAGAAAATGGTATTATGGTATGGGAAAAACTAAACGTTCCTCCCATACCCCAAATTATGCCTAAGGAGGACGTGCCTACTATCATGAAAATAATGTGGGGAATTATCCCTCTTTCTACAGTCCTCATCGCCTTTATAATAAACATACAACTCATTTGGGTTAGGCTATTAAAATCTAGAAAAATAGAGGCCCCATCTTTTATGAAGTTAGAATTACCCTATAATAAATTCTCTCCTAAACTTCTCCTTTTTTCCCATTGGTGGGCTTTAGTTGTTTTAATTTGCTTAGGATACGGAATGTACCTATTCTATGTAAAAAATGTGACGCAACTTTCTCCCAACAATGTAGTAGAGTCGTATTATGATGCGCTTGATTTTAAAGAATTTTCTAGAGCTCATTCCTATTTAGACCCAGAAAGCAATGTAGATATTGCACAATACATGTTAGAAGTATCTGTAACAGACGGCATACTAAGTTCGTATGCTAAAATGGATTCCTTAGGTATAGAAATCTACGACGAAACCCCTACTAGTGCCAAAGCAAAAGTTGCTACAAGGTGGATTACCCCTTTAGAGAATCTGTATAGCAGCGATTTTCATCAACTTATAAAACGTAATAACAAATGGTATTTAAAACCTTCTAAATTTGATAATGATATTCCTCCGGATCAACTTTTTACGGCAAACGGAACCACTTTTTACAATCACGGGCGAAGAAAAATAACAACACAAGAAACCTATCATGAAGATGTTCTAAAACAGCCTGTTTTAGAGATTCTGACCGCCAAGTTGGTTAAAAACAAAGGACAATATAGCATTATTGGAGAACTACAAAACGTAGACAATATACCTGCCGATGTAGTTATTAAAGCTACCCTATATAACGACAACAATAAAGAACTGGCAAATTATAATGCTAAATACCATATGAAGCATAAATTAATGCCCAAAGAAACTACGGCTTTTAAAATAAATTTTGAAGGAATAGCATGGTCGTCTACTAAAGATACCCTTCCTCCTACTTTTGATCCCGATCAATTTACACCTATTAATTTTGAAGAGCAACCCACTAAATTTAATCTACAATCTGCAGGAAACGTAGCCAATACCGATTTATACAAACATGTAGCTCTTCAAGATTTAGAACATACCGAAAGAGGTTTTAATGGCGTGCTTTTTAATTCTGGTGTGCAAGAAGTTACTATTCCGCAACTTATCGTTTCCTACTACAATAAAGAGAACGAATTAATTTGGGTAGACCATTCTTTTATTCCAGAAGGAGTACGTATCCAGCGAAAACAATTTTTTAATTATAAACCTTTAGAATTAGATAGTCTAGAAGTAATAAATAGTAGTTTAAAAAACTGCTTTGTAAATGGCTTACCTAATGCCACAATAGCAGACAAAATATTTCCTAATAGAGATTATAGTCACGGTCCCAGTCAAACCCAACCTTACGACGGAAATGGCTTTAATTCTTTAAAATTTGAAATAAACAGCTATATAGGCAACCCTAAATAATATGGATAAATCTATTTTAATACTTCTTAGTTTTATACTACTGAGTTGCTCTTCTAAAAAAGAAGAACCACCCAAAGAGCTTCCTTTGATAAAGGCTGAGCTTATAGCTATAAAAGAGAATTATATTGCCGGTGATTCCATCGTTTTAAAATTCAAAACAGATGTTGCTGCACCTAATATTAAACTACATCTTAAAAATGCTTTTGGAACCATTTTATTAAAGAGTAAATTATCACACAATTTTCTAAACTTCTACATTCCCAATAATTTCACGAGAAAAGCCGGAGAATGTCATTGGAAATTAATTCAAGAAAAAACTACTCTTTTAAAAGGAGGTTTTAGCATTAAAACAACTGCTCCAAAAGGCACAAAAATAGAGACTTATTTTGGCCCTCGAAGTATTACTGCTGGCAACAATGATTTTTCCATGCTAATTATTGCTCCTACTGATATTTATGACAATACAGTTAATCCAGGAACGGAAGTAATTATAAAATCTCAATTTTTAGAAACCATATCAGAACTTAAAGTTCCTACAAACAATTTAATTGCTTGGCACAATGTTAGATCCACTCTAAAATCTGGAAGAATCTTAGTAACCTCTCATTGCAATGAAACCAAATCTAAAGAGCTTACGACCATTGTTTTTCCTTCAAACGCAACAGATTTTAGTATAAGCACATCTAGCGCTCATGATTTTGCAGATGGGAACCAAATACTTCATTTAAAATCAGATATTATAAAAGATAAATATAACAATGTCGTAAGCGATGGTACCCTAGTTACTTTTATGATTAAGGATCAAAAAGGTTCTTCTCTATTCACTATAGGCACAACTTTAAATGGGATTGTAAAGGCGAGAACATTACACCCTTCAGAAGCCTCTAATTGGAAAATACAAGCATTTATTACAGGAGCGGCGGAAAGTAGCATTATTGAGGTAAACTTTAGAACAGCAATAGCAGACTATTCTGTACATTTTTCAAAAGGCAACAGAAATATTGATATTGGTCCTTTTGAAAGTTTTATGAAACAATTAGTACCCGATGGAGTTTTAGTACAGTTAGACATCTATGATTCCGAAGAGAAATTCATAGAGACTAAAAAAACAACTACGAAAAAAGGAAGTAGCACCTTTTTTATAAGTCCCGAATATCTACCTAATGGAAATTACAAATTAGTTTTTAAAGCCGCAGGAATCACTAAAGAATTTACAAAAAAAATACATGGCTATTAAATTAAATAAAACAATATACAGAACTATAATCATTATTACCTTCATTGGATTAAATGCACTTGTCCTGTATGGTATTGGTGCTGCTTGGGCATTTTTAAACACAGGTGCCGACCGCACATCTATGTTACATTTAGAAGTGCCAATGGACGAAGTTTATAGACCAAATTTAGAATGGATCAACTTAGATAATCCGGGTAGGCCCATAGAAGAACAAACTGTAGGAGAAATAACCAACGATTATATGAATGCTTGGCATGTAAGAAACATTGCTTACAAAAAGAATGATTACTATGGGATTGAAGATTTTTATACCGATAGTGCCCGAACAAGATTATATGCCAATATAGACTTAAATGTAAAAAATGATAATTGGTACAAAAGAACTACCCTAAACCATAAATCTGATTTAGATTTTTATAGCGCAGATGGAACCATGGTAGTTTTTAAAGATTACAACGTTGAGGAATATCAAGAAATTTACCAAGGAGAACAGTTATTATTTACTGAAAAGGATACTACTAGTTACCACGTAATGATGCTCTTAGAAGATGGATTTTGGAGAATTAGACATTTAAATGAAATTCCTTCTATTGCAGATACTACCAAAACAGAACCAAGAAACATAACCAAAAACATAAAAAAAATAGAAAATCTAAAAGGAATCAACTATTATCCTAAAGACTCGCCTTGGGATACTTTTGGCAAGCGTTTTAACGATACCATTATTAGAGACGATTTTAAGATTATTGAGAATATGGGGCTTAACACCATTCGTATTTTTATACAGTATGAAGATTTTGGAAAAAGTAGAGTTAATTACAAAAAAATAAATCTCCTAAAAAAAATTCTTGATGCCGCTCACGACCATAATTTAGATGTTTTAATTACTTTATTTGATTTTTATGGCGATTACGATGTATCTAACTGGACGCTTACACACCGCCATGCTCAGGAGATTGTAAATGCAGTAAAAGACCACCCAGCTTTATTGGCTTGGGATATAAAAAATGAACCCGATTTAGATTTTAATTCTAGAGGAAAACTTCGTGTATTGAGCTGGTTAGAACAAATGATTGAAAACATTAAAAAATGGGACAGAAACCACCCTGTAACTATAGGTTGGTCCTCACCAGAAGCCGGAGTAGAACTAGCAGCTAAGGTAGATTTCATTTCTTATCATTATTATAGAGAAATCCACAAGTACAAAGAAGCTCACAATAAATTAAGATCTATTGTACCCACAAAACCTAAATTATTGCAAGAATATGGTATGTCTTCTTATAAAGGGCTTTGGAATTTATACCGAGGAGCCAATGAAGAAGGGCAACTAGAGTATTATAAAGAAATGCAAAAAACACTTAAGGAAGAAAATATCCCATATATGTTTTGGACTTTATATGATTTTGAAAAAGTACCTAGTTCTGTTGCAGGAAGTTTACCTTGGAAGACTAAAAAACAGCACTTTTTTGGATGCCTAGATTCTTTAGGAAATAAAAAGCCCGCATACTATGAATTAGTATCTAAAAAGGAGAGCAACCCTTAAGTTACTCCCCTTTAATTAACTATACCTAACCTTAATCTAAATTATGTTATGTTATGTTTCTAATTCGCTAATGTTTTTTGGCAAATCAAGTTCAAATCCTTCAGATTTCGAAAGTTTAATAGCTTTAAAGTACTCCACGTACATTCTTGTAATTTCAGACATTGGCAAGGAGCATGCAGCTTTATAATTAGTTTTACCTAATTGTATTCTATATGCTTCATTAGCTATAATTTTTTCAATAGCATTGGCTAAAGACATTGTGTCTAATGGATCGAAAAATTCTCCAGTATACCCTTCTTCTCTAACAAGAATACTTAAATCTCCCAAATCTGGTAATACAACTGCATTACCATAACTACCTGCTTGGTGTAAAACACCAGAACTGCCTGTAGTTGAAGTATATGGAAATACGGTAACTGCACTCTCTCCAAATAAACCAGGAACATCTTCTTCTGCAACATATCCTGTAAATCTAATTTGGGGTACATGGCTATATTTTTCTTTCATCGAATCTAAGTAACCAGGGGTATTTGGACTATCTGTACCAGCGATTACAATTTCTATATCTTCAGAAGATCTTGCCCTAATTAATTCCACAGCCTCTATTAAAATTTCTACTTTTTTATAGGTACCGAACTTTCCGAAGGCCATAACTTGTTTGGGTCCTAAAGGTAATTGAAAACTAGGCTCTGGTGGCGTTTCAAAAGAGCCATGTGGTATTAATGCTATATTACGAGCTTTATACTTCTGTTCTAAAATTGTTACATATTTACTGATTGTTACAGCAAGTATATCCGATGCTAAAACAAAACGTGTTAAGGTAGTACCTATAAAATTATATGCCTTTTGCAAGAGTTTATTTTTAGTAAATCCGGCATTTTCAAGATCTACTTGTTCTAGTATATTATGTAGTAATGAAATAGTAGGGATTCCTTTATACCTACAATACATGGGTAACATTAACCCTAAAGCTGCAGGGATTTTTTTATCTCCAAACTTCAAAAATTGCAAATTGAATAAAACGGCATCGGGTTTTGTTTTAGAAATAGTCTTACTAATACTTAGCAAGTTTGTATAACTATTAAATTTCCAGCTTTGTTCTACCGTTATTTTACATCCATCTTCTTTAAAGTCTAAATCTTTTGGTTCTTCGGTATAGTCACAAATCAAAACTAATTCTGTTACCTCTTCTTGTAGTCTAAAATGTTTAACCAAATAATAAGCATATTCAGTCAATGTAACTTTACTGGGAGGGTATGCTGTAACAATTGCTAATTTCATGTTTTGGGGTTTAAGTATAATTTGAGGCCTGTATTTATGACGCCTTTAAGGGTGCATTTTTCTTTCTTAAAAAGTATATAAGTTGTACTACTAACAAAATAGACATTGCTATAATTTGCATATGCACTACCATTTCTAAATTCTCATGAAAAAAAGCTACTAAGAATATTTGTGACATTCCAAGTACACCAGAAAGTATAACTGGAACATAATGGTCTAAGGATAAAAAGTAATAAGCAAATATGTTAGATATTGCAAATAGAGAAGTAGCCAAAGCATACTGCCATAATAATTGGGCAACCGATACGTATGCATCCCCAAACATTAAGGTAATTATTAGGTCTGGAAACAAGTAACAAACCACAACGATTAGTGTAGATAGCAACCCTATATAGGATACATATTTAAACAAAATAGGTGCTGTAGGCTCTCCGTCCTTTTGTTTTTGCACCACTGTTGGCAATAATAACATTACAAACATCCATGCTACGAAATAAACAACTCTTCCTATCAATGCTAATGAGGCATACAAACCAGCATCAACAGCATCAAAATAATGCTTTACCAATAAAACATCACTATTATTAATTATAATTTGAGTAAGCTCATAACAAGCCGTAAGCAAAATAAACTGGGAAACTCTTTTTGCATTTTCTGGTTCCATAGCTGTTGCCTTTTTTAAAGACAACCCCTTTACATCTGAAGGAAATAAGCCAAAAAGGAAAGATATTAAAATACCCAAAGCAACTAAAACACCGGGTTTTAGCGGAACAAGATAAATTAAAGCAACAGTAATTAAAAGCCTACTCCACATCTCTGTCTGGTAGGTAATAGAGAGTTTACTAAACTTCAATTGCCCTTGAAAGGCTCCTCTATTTACACTCATAAAAAAATAACAAGGAATTCCAATTGCAAATATTACAAACATCCAATGACTTTCCGTATTGAAAAGAATTTGTAATTTTTTGGAAAAGACCAAAATTAACACGCCGACAACAAAGCCAAAAACACTTGCTTGTTTATAAATTTTATTTCTAAAACTCTCCCATTCTTTATCTTTAAAAATTACAGCAAATTTTGCTGTTGCCAATTGAAAAGTCATACCCATAAATGAGAGCACCAATAATAAGGTTACCAACAAAGCTGCCTCTGCAAAAGCTGCTGGACCTAAAATTCTTCCCAAAAAAAGGTTATACAAATAGTTACCTCCATTTACAAGAAGTACGCTACCCATAAACCATTGTTCGGGTGATATTCTTTTTAAAGCAATTTTAAACACGGTCATTACTTAAGATATAATGAGTTTTAGTATTCTGCATCATATTTGCAATCTTCTTATTTTGTCTTCCAATAATCGATATTACCTTATTTTTAAGGCTTGCGTTTTTATATAAACGTTCTAGCATAAAAGCTCCACTGGTATCCATTGCCTCCACCTTTTCAATATTTAAAGTAATTTTATCCGAGGAATGCATTATGGACTCTAAATAATTTTTAACGGATGCCATATTCTGAGAAGAGATGTTTCCTACTATTTCAAACATGCCACTTTTTTCTTTAATTTCTATTGCCATAACTATTTTTAGGTTAGAGTTTATTTACGCACTGCTTATATAAAACAGTATATTAATAACGCCATTTCATTTTTTTATTGTAAGATTTTTCTTCTTTTTAATTTTAAATAACTATAATTCATTGTTTTATAGGGATTTAAGATAACAATTGTTTTATATACTAGGTTACGAGTATCGTACGTCTATGAAAATATATTTCAAAAAAAAATACTTTAATTCTTAACCAAAACCCCAAAACAACCCATTATACATACTATTAACGAATACATACTTAATATATATTTAAATAAAAAATGCGAATCTTAACGCATAATATCAAAAAACACACGTTATGTCATTGTAATAATTTACTTACTTTATTAAACATGTATAAATACGCTTTCATTTTATTATTTATAATCCCTTTATTTACAAGCGCTCAGAGCGATATGAGTAAAGGCTTTAAGCTTTTGGAAAATGGAAATTTTGAAAATGCCGAACAATTTTTTGAAGATTTTCTAAAAAGTAATCCTAATAACAAGACTGCTAGATTATGTTATGGGAGGGCTGTTGGGTTAAGTGGTGAACCTAAAAAAGCAAATTCATTATTCTCCGAGCTTCTTAAAGAAAATCCTGGAGATTTTGAAGTAGAAATTAATTATAACGAATCCTTTCTATGGGCCAAAGATTACGAATCAGCAAAACCCCTTTACAAAAAGTTGGTAGCAGATTACCCCGACAAATTTGGAGCTGTATTAGGCTATGCAAATACGCTAAGTAATTTAAAAGAATATAAACTAGCTTTAGAATGGGTTGACAAAGCAATTGCCTTAGACCCTGAAAATAAAAGTGCTTTAGTTTCTAAAAAATATATGAGACTAGGATACGCAAACGCGTATGTAAATAATCAACAATACGGTAAAGGAGAAGCATATTTACAAAAAATATTTTCTGATTTCCCAGAAGATAAAGATGCATTGCAAAATTTAGCGAATCTGTATTTAATAATTAAAAATGTAGAAAAAGCCAAAGCAACTTATAAAAGATACGCTACCAATGCCAAAGATTCTATTGTAGCTTTAAATGGTATTGCTTTAGCGGAACATATTGGGGAACAGGATAAAACTGCTTTGAAAATTGCTAAAAAAGCAAAAAAAGAAGTTTTGAAAGTTAAAGATACTGCATTAACAGAGCAAACATATAATAGATATGTGCAAGCTTTAATATGGAATCATAAATACAAAAAAGCTCAAATACAAATAGATAGCTTAAAGCAAGTAAACCCAAATAGAAATTGGATAATGGCTCTTGATGCTACTATAGGAATGTATATGGCCAACTTTAAAAAGAGTATAAACAACTATGACAAAATATTAGCAAACGATAGTGCTTCTTTTGATGGCAACTTAGGAAAGGCTAATGCCTTATTTGCATCAGATAAAATTATTCCGGCATATAAAGCTGCCAAACAAACTCTTGTTATTTATAAAAAACAGAAGGATGCCACTAACTTTATTGAAAAATTAGATTTATCATTTACACCTAACGTAGAGGAACACGCTACCTATACTTTTGACAATGGCAATAATACAGCCTACTCAAGTACAACAACTGCGCAATTAGCGTTATCTACTAAATTTTCATCTACCATTTCGTACCAATTTAGAACAACTGAAAATACGGTTACTTTAAACAAAGCAACATCTCATGTTATTATTGGCGGTTTAAAATACAAATTATTTCCAAAGACCAATATAAAAGCGGTATTCGGCGTAAACAAATCTATCTCTACAGAGACCTCTTTTGCGCAACCTGTTTTAGACATTAGATTGCAATTACAACCCTATATTCTTCAAAACTTAGATTTAATATATACTAGGGAGGTACAAAGTTTTAATGCAGATTTAATTGAAAGAGAAATAGTAATGAACCATTATGGTTTAACGTATAATATGGGAACAACTTTTAATCTAGGTTGGTACACTCAGCTTATATATACAGAACAAACAGATTCTAATGTACGTAATCTACTTTTTAGTTCTTTATATTACAATCTATTTAAAAAGCCTGCAACCAAAATAGGAATCAATTACCAATACTTAAGCTTTGCCGACCAGGTTCCTAGCATCTATTTTAGTCCATCTATTTACCAAGCTGTAGAAATATTCGCTGATGTAAGGGCTAAACTTTCGGACAAAACATTGTTTATGGCTAGTGCCGCTTCTGGTTATCAAAAAGTAGAAAAAGACCTAATGACTGTTATTTTTAGAGCAGAAACAGGAGTTCAACATCAATTCTCAAAAAGATTAAGTGGAAAGGTATATGGTAAATATAGTAATATTGCTTCTGCAACGGCTGCAGGGTTTCAATTTACAGAAATTGGTTTTAAAATAAAATGGTTATTCACTAAAAAACCATTATTCTATGCTAAACTTCAGAAACAAATAGAATTAAAATAACACCAAGACTAATTGCCGTTTTAATTACTTAAATATATGTGGAAGGAAATATTTGATGGGGGGAACACTAACAACCTTATTTCAACAAATTTAAATGTCGCATTAACTCTGGTTTATTAGATCTACTTATAGGAATTACACTTTTTTCTATTAACACACTATTATCTTCTATATCTATTATCTTAGTAAAATTGATGATATAAGATCGGTGAATTTGCAAAAAAATATCTTTAGGAAGTTTCTCTTTAATCTTCTTTAAAGTATTATGAACTTTATACTCTTTACTTTCTGTCTTTATCTTTATATAATCTCCTAAAGCCTGTATTAATAATATCTCATTAAACTTTAGCTTAATTAATCTTCTGTCTATATTAATAAAAAGTTCTCCAGAATTAATACTTGTATTAGATTCTATCTTATTTACAGCAGAATCATTAGCTATTGCAGTTTCTACTTTCTGTATAGATTTACTAAAGCGGTCTTTGGTTATTGGTTTCACCAAATAATCTACAATAGTATCATATTCATACGCCTGCAAAGCTAAATCTTTATCTGAAGTTATTAATACTACTTTAGGAGGAGCTTTTAAGGTCTCGACAAAATCGAAACCATTAAAACCAGGCATATGTATATCTAAAAAAACCACATCTACCATTTCTTTATTTAAAAACTTAATAGCTTCTATGGCACTAGAGAATTCGTCAACTACCTCCATACTCGAGATGTCTTTACATAATTTAGCAACTATTGCCCTGGCCGCAGCCTCATCGTCTACTATAATACATTTCATATTAAACCGTTAAAATATAATTTTCGATTACGTTTAAAATCTTTAAAAAATCGTCTTTCAATTTATGGCTTCCATATTTCAATTCTTCTTCATAAGCGACCGCTACGCGATACCCATTTTCTAATCCAAGAATATTCAATTTATGTTTAAGTTTATGCACAATTTCAGCTGTTGCAATAAAATCCTTGCGCCCTAAACAATCTATATAGTGTTGTTTTTCTACTGGAAATTCTCCTTTTACAATACCAAGGAATTTTTGTTCAAAAGCCCTGTCGTTGCCTGATAATTCTTTAATATATTTTAAATTTGGTTGCTCTGTAGCCATATCCCTATTTTTTAATGGTGAAGTAAAATACAGTTCCTTTTTCTAACTGCGATTCTAACCATATTTCACCTTGGTATATATTTATAATCTTCTTTACCAAGGCCAATCCTATACCAGTGGCATTAGCATTGTTTTCTAACTTCTTAAACATCGTAAATATGCTCTCTTGGTATTTCTCTGGAATGCCTTTTCCGTTATCCTTTACACTAAATTTCCAATAGTCTTTTTTATCTATTGCAGATATAGTTATTTCCCCCTTTAAAATTCCTTCTGTAGCTTTAACAGCATTGGTTAATAGATTTTTAAAAAGATATTCTAATTTATATTTGTCTTTATAAAGAACCGGTAAAGTACCTTCAATAATTATTTTGGTGTTTTCTGGAATAAAAATGGTGTTTTTTATTTCTTCTATTAAACTTGCAACTGGTATATTCGTTTTTTCCTCTTCATGTGCCTCTAAAGTAGCATGTCTTAAAATACCATCAATTAAGTTGTCTACTTTGGTTAGGTTCTGCGTAACTAATGAACAATTATATTTACTATCCTCAGAAAATTTATCATTCTCTTCTTCTGATATCCAACTCATAAGAGTATGCATGTTACGAATAGGAGATTTTAAATCGTGAGATACCATGTGCGCGTAATTGTTGAGGGACTCATTTTGTTCCTCTAAATCTTTAAGTAAATCATTCTTTTCAGCCGTTAATTGTAAAATTTTATCCGTTTGCACCTCTATTCTTGCTGCTAACTTAATTGGATCTACATCTTCATGATCAAAAAGTATTTCTTCCTCAGTTTCGTCCATTACATGCACCACCTTACTTAAGGAAACAAAAATCTTTTTCTGATTTTCTATTTTCCTAAGTAATTCAGCATTAACACCTGATAATTCTTTAGAGCTTATTGTTGTAGATCGTTGTATCATCTCTAACTTTTCATCGTTATTTTGATACGACCTACTAATGGCCTGCAAAAAAAAGTCCATCTCGGGCATTTCAGCTATTTCAGCTGATAAAAATTTTCTAATTTGTCTTTTTAATAAAGAATGCATTACTCGCTTATAAGTGTTAATGTCATGGTTTGGTTGTGTAATCTACATTTATCTTGTCCTGCAAAAGGAGCCATTTCGCCATAAGAATAAAAACCAGCTACTTTTGCTTGATCTCCTATGACTTCTATAACTTCTTCTACCTCTTCTTCTGTTCGTTGGTCCATAACCAACTTTCTTCCTACACAGCTAACTAATATAGCTAATTCTGGTTTAGTTTTTCTATTCCTCATTGCTAAAGATGCTGCTTTAGAAGCTCCTTCTGCGATATCGTCTACAGTAGACATCATCAGTTGAACAATGGATCCTTCTGG
>NZ_JADGES010000069.1 GCF_016744255.1 Maribacter sp. | reverse complement strand
GAAAAAGAACAGTCCACAGTTAAAGGTGGATTTACAACAATTGGAAGAAGGTGTAAATTAAGAAAAGCCCTTCGAAAGTCTCCTAAAATAGCTTAATATCATTTTAGCATTCGTTGTTAAAAATCTAAGGAACTAAATCCGTACTTACACTATCTTAGAAATTGATTACAAGTATTTCCGTAGTCTTTTTCTTGTTTTTTTTACAATTATTATTAATTTGAACAAAAAATCATGAAAAAATTAGAACTGAAAAACTTAAACGTAAACGTTTTAACAAAGAAAGAACAGTCAACTGTTAAAGGTGGATTTACAACAATTGGAAGAAGATGTAAAGCACGTAAAGCTTACAGAAAAATATCTCTAAGAGGTCAAATGTAGTTTTTTACTTAAAGCCAACAAATTAAAAGAAGAGTTCTTAAATTAAGGGCACTTCTTTTTTTTTCCTATAACTTTAAAGTCATTTTATCTATAATTATTTTATAATGAAATCATTTTTTTTCTTTTTAATTGCTGTTTTCCTTTTACCCAAAAATATTCTTGCTCAAAAAGCAATTAGTATAGAAGGCCAAGAACCGTATTCTTTTTTAAATTCTATTGTAGATAACAAAAGACTGGTACTATTAGGCGAACAAACCCATGGAGATGGTGCAACCTTTGACGAAAAGGTTAAAATAGTGAAATATTTACATGAAAACCTAGGATATAATATTATTGTTTTGGAAAGCGGATTTTATGATAATTATACCGCTTTTAAAAACTATGCAAATAGTAAAAATGATGAAGCATCGATTCTAGATAATGAAGTAGATAATATTTGGTCTAATACTGAAGCTGTTCAGAATTTATATAATTACATAGATGAAAGAGCAAAACTAAAAGATACTATAAGGTTGTTGGGGTTTGATAGCCTGGAGGGCTCTATTTTTAATGATAATTTCCTTCCTGATTTAAGAAACACATTCAAGAAACACAAGATAACCCTTGATGAGCATATTTTTAATAGTTTAGAAAAAGGATTGGTATTAAAAGATATAGAAAATGAAGCAATAAATAAAAATGATTCTATAGCATTATATAAGAAATTTGAATTAGTTACCAATCATTTAAACAGTATTCAAAATCCCAATTTTCACGAAAAAATGATAGAACAGACTTTCATAAGTCAAGTATCAGACGTTTCGTTTGAAATTAAAAAACAACAAAAACAAAAGATTTTTGTACAAAACCCAAGGGATGCGCAAATAGCCAATAACTTAATCTTTTTGGCAGACATGTATGCAAATGAGAAAATTATATGCTGGGGTGCATCGTATCATTTTGGAAAAAATATCAACAAAATTAAATTTACCGACCTCAGTGAAACGTATTTAAAAACTCAAGACTCATTAAATGTAGCCAATGGTGAACCATCAGATTATATAAAAGGACAAGGATATAAGCTTTTGGAGGGGGGGGTGCCTATGGGTGAAATCTTAAAAGAACATTTTAAAGACGAAATGTACAGCATTGCTTTCTCTTCTTATGATGGTGAATGGGGGGTAGCAGGAGAGAAGCCCTATCCTTTTTTAGCACCACCAGAAAATAGCATAGAAAAGGAGTTAACTACTTTAAATTTAGAAAAGGCATTTATAGAATTGACCAATATTGAACCCAAATACTATTATTGTTCTGCTTTAGGCAATTTGCCTTTGGAGGCAAATTGGGAAGCCATTTTCGATGGTCTTGTTTTTATAAAAACATCTTATCCCCCTGAAATTAGAGAATACGGAAAACCTTCATATTTGAAGAATTTAAAAACCCCATTGTTTGTAAAAGGCAAGGTTTTAGATTTAGCAAATGATGAAGGAATACCAAATGCTGAAATATCCTTATTAAATACTAACAAGATTGTTTTGTCCAATAAGAGGGGTAGGTTTAAAATACATATTCCAAAAGAAGGGCTAAAAGGAAAAATAGTAGTCTCGGCAATGGGTTATGAAAATGACACGATAGAGAATTTTAATTTAGAAAAATTAAAAGAAAACTATATAAGGCTTAAAGAGAAAAATTACAATATTATTAACTTGGATGAAGTTACAGTTTCGGGAAAAGCTAGACAATTTACTGCCGAAGAAATCATAATTAAAGCTCAGGAAAAACTCATAACAAACTATTTTCAAAAACCGTATAATCAACAATTTTACTTCCGACGTCTGAGTAGTGAGAACAGTGAAGTGATAAAAGGGGAAGAAGCAATAATTGACACATATAATTCGAATGGAATGAAAGGCTCGAACACTCCAGATCGTAAAATGTTCGGGGTTTCAAAACAACAACAAGCTATAGGTGTTGATAAAATGGTAGATTCTTATTGGGATAAATTTGGTGATATGGTTTTTGCATTTAATAGAGGTGTGATTTTAAGCAAAGCAAACATCCTATATAGAACTTCTTCATTCGAATTGTTAAAAAAAAATATTGTTAACTATGATGGAAGAAAGGTTTATAAAATTAATTTTGTTAACAAAAACCCTGGGGGGTTTTCAACCAGTTATGGCGGAGTAAAATCATCATCAGGCATTATATATATAGATACAGAATCCTTCGCAATATTAAAATACGATCATTGTGTAATTCAAAAACCCTTTGATTTAAAGAAAAACAAAGATAAAACCGTAGAGCGTTCTTTTAATGTTGTTTTCACTTATAAAAAAACAGGCGATTTTTATTATATTTTTCATAGCCATATTACTGAGAAAACAACATCTACATCAAAGTCTGATCCCAATATAGCACAGAATATTTATTTTACTACAACTGATTTATTATCAACAGAAATAAATAGCTTAAACGTATCTAGAATTAAACAACCACTTTACACCATGTCTCGGCCTAAAAATGACGATGCAAATAAATTATTTTGGATGAAAAATAACTTTATACTTAATGAAAAAAAAATAGAATTGCCTCAATGCAATTAAAAAATACATGAATAATATTATTGATAGAATTGAAAAGCATGTATGGGATTCGGCCCAAAGTGAAAATAGGATTGGACTTCATGACGGGCTTTCTGGAATTGCAATATTTTATAAATATTTATATAGCCTTAATTTAGAAAGAAAATATCAGACTAAACTTATATCAACAATAGAAAGAATTAATAGTTTGATGGCGGAGAATGCTTTCAATGCATCTTTATGTACTGGTATTGGAGGATATGGATATTTACTGACAACACTTCAAGAGGATTCAATTGATATAGGGGATGATTACTTTGATTCACTCGATAATCTCTTGTCCAAAGAATTAATTTTTCATTCAGAAAAGAATGATTATGATTTTCTTCATGGCGCTTTAGGAATAGCCATGTACTTTATTGAAAGATATAACAGTACTAAAAAGGAAGAAGTAGAGAGTATTTTAGTTCAATTTACTAAAATACTTTTGTCTAGAATTGATAAAAATATTGAGAACATTTTTATAGTAAATGAGCAACAGAATGTTAGGTCTCTATATTTTGGAATTGCTCATGGTATATCTGGTTATTTAAATTTTCTTGTATATCTCAAAAAGTCCCTAAAAAGAAAGATAATAAATGTCGATACTTATCTGGACAAGATAACAGCTTTTATGTATAGATACAGACAGAAAGATTTTTCTTTAGGATCGATTCACATGTATCCAAATTTCATAGATATTGATAATGGTAATATTAAAGACGCTCGCTTAGGTTGGTGTCAAGGAGATCTATGTATTGGAAACTCAATTTATAACACAGGGCTATTTTTAAAGAATAAAACACTTTTAAACGAAGGTATACATCTAATAAACAATACTAAACAAATTTCATTTATAGATTCTGGTGTGAAAGATTTTGCGATTTGCCATGGGTCAAGCGGTATAATTTTGCAATACTATTTAAGGAAAACAAAGAGTGAAGATTATAGCTTCGAAATAAAACATTGGTACAATATTTTAACAAACCAAACAAGTGATTTCCAAAAGTTTGAATCTTTCTGTGATAATGATAATAAGTATATAAATGAGATTAATCTTTTAAATGGATCAGCAGGTTTGGGATTAGTTCTTTTGACAATGGATAATAAAATCGATACAGACTGGACAAGATGTATAAACTTACATTGATACTGAATTAAGATTTAAAGAATCATAGATAAGTTAATCCTCAAAGAAATTATGAGAAGTTTTATAAACTATAAACAAGCTGATTTTAGAGATTGCGGACCTACCTGCATTAGAATGATTGCTGCTTTTTATAAAAAAAATATTTCAATTGAGATATTAAGAAAATTAACCGAAAACACTAGAACAGGAAGTAGTTTATTAGGTTTAAGTCAAGCTTCTGAAAAAATTGGGTTTAGAAGCACAGCTGTAAAGTTGTCTGTAGAGAAATTGAAAGATATACCTCTACCCTGTATCATACATTGGAACAAGAATCATTTTGTAGTTCTCTATAAAATCAAGAAAGATGTTTTTTATGTTTCAGATCCTGGACATGGGTTGTTGGAATATAGTGGCAAAGAATTTTTAAACTTGTGGATTGGATTTAATTCAAATTATAGAACAGAGGAAGGTATAGCGCTTTTATTAGAACCTACACCAAGATTATACGAGGTAGATTTTGAAAGCACCGAAAAAAATCTCGGGTTTTCATTCATGTCCAAATACCTTTTACGCTATAAACCCTTTGTATGGCAATTAATTATTGGACTATTTGCTGCTAGTTTGCTACAACTTATTTTCCCTTTTCTTACTCAAAGTATTGTGGATGTTGGCATTCAAAATCAAGACATCCATTTTATTAACTTAATATTATTTGCTCAATTAGCATTGTTTATTGGTAGAACATCTATTGAAGTTGTGAGAAGTTGGATATTGTTGCACTTAAGCACTCGAATAAATATTTCCTTAATATCGGACTTCTTTCTCAAATTAATGAATTTGCCAATTGCATTTTTTGATACTAGAATAACAGGAGATATAATGCAACGTATCAATGATCACGAAAGAATAGAAAAGATTATTACCAATTCTTCTTTAAATGTGCTTTTTTCCTTGATAACTTTCATTGTTTTTAGTTTGGTCTTAGCCTATTATGATTTGAGAATCTTTGTGGTTTTTATTATTGGAAGTTTGCTATACTTCTTATGGGTAATTGTTTTTTTAAAAAAAAGAAGAGATCTTGATTATAAAAGGTTTTCACATTTGAGTGAGGAACAAAGTAAGGTAATTGAGATGATTAGCGGAATGCAAGAAATAAAGTTACACAACGCGGAAAAGCAAAAAAGATGGGCATGGGAATCTGTTCAAGCTAAGTTGTTTAAAGTTTCTATAGATGGCTTGGCTCTGGAACAATATCAGAATGTGGGTTCTCAGTTTATAAACGAAGTAAAAAATATATTCATTACATATTTATCCGCCAAACTGGTTATTGATGGACAGATTACATTAGGAATGATGTTGGCTATAAGTTATATAGTAGGTCAATTAAATTCGCCTATAGCTCAATTGATTGATTTTGTGCGCGAATTTCAAGATGCTAAAATAAGTTTAGAAAGGTTATCTGAAATACATAATAAAAAAGATGAAGAACCATTTGCAGAACAAAGTGTGACTGAGTTTTCTACTAATTTGGCTTTTAAATTTTCTAACGCTTCTTTTAGATATATTGGTTCTGAACAATTTGTACTCAGAAATTTAAATTTTGAAATACCTGCAAACAAGGTTACTGCAATAGTAGGGGTAAGTGGGTCGGGTAAAACAACTCTAATGAAGTTATTGTTGAAATTTTATAGTCCTGAAGAAGGAGAGATTAATTATGGTAATTATAAATTAAAAAATATTTCACAAAAAGCATGGAGAGATGAATGTGGAGTTGTGATGCAAGAGGGCTATATTTTTAATGATACTATTTCTAACAATATTGCAGTAGGAAACAATTATATAGACAAAAAAAAATTAGCTAATGCTGTAGATATAGCCAATATAAAAATTTTTATTGAATCTTTACCGCTATCATATAATACTAAAATTGGAATGGAAGGTGTAGGGTTAAGCACTGGTCAGAAGCAACGGTTATTAATAGCGAGAGCTGTTTATAAAAATCCTAGTTTTCTCTTTTTTGATGAAGCAACGAGCGCTTTGGATACTAATAACGAAAAAATTATTATGGAAAAATTAAATATTTTTTTCAAAAACAAAACAGTACTTACTATTGCCCATCGCTTAAGCACAGTAATCAATGCAGATCAAATTATCGTATTGGATAAAGGGATGATAGTAGAAATTGGAACCCATTCCCAACTAACCAACAAAAAGGGGTTCTATTTTGGTTTAGTGAAAAATCAATTACAATTAGGGAGCTAAATGTCAAAGAAATTAGATGATATAGATTTAAGAAGTGAAGATGTTCAAGAAATTCTTTCCCAAATTCCAAATTGGATGCTTCGGTGGGGAAGCACCCTCTTTTTTGCCCTAATTTTATTAGTATTGAGTATTAGTTGGTTGATAAAATATCCTGATATAATTGAGGGAGAGGTGTTGATTACTACTGAAATCCCTCCTCAAAAGGAATTTGCTCGTGTAACAGGAAAGTTAGACTCCATTTATGTGCAAGAATCACAAATCGTCGAAAAGAATAAGATATTGGCTGTAATTAATAATTCGGCGAATACTGAAGATGTATATTATTTAAAATCAATTTTGGACACCCTTAAGATTAAAGGAAAAATAATCGAATTCCCCATTCATGAAATGCCTATTCTTCTTTTAGGAGAAATAGAAGAGGCTTACGCCGCATTTGAGAATAATTATTCAGAGTATAAACTCAATAAATCTTTAAGACCTTTCTATAATGAAGCTTGGGCTAATCAAGTTTCAATAAATGAGCTTAAAGTTCGTATACAGAACATGCAATCTCAATATCGATTAAACGAATCTGAACTGAAACTAAAGCGGAATAATTTAGCCCGAAATAAGTTACTTTTAGATAAAGGGGTTATTTCTCAATTCGATTATGAAAACAATCAATTAGAACTACTTAATGTTGCTAAAGAGTTAGAGAATTTAAAGGTGTCTATTTCACAAACTCGTGAAGCAATTGCCAATGCTAATCAAAACTCAAAAGGAACTGAAATAACCCGCACTACCCAAGAGGCTAAATTGCTGCGTAATTCGCTACAGTCTTACAATCAATTAAAAAAAGCAGTCAGCGATTGGGAAAACCTATATGTCCTTAAAACCGAAATTAATGGTAAGGTATCTTTTCTGAACTTTTGGAGTAATAATCAAACAGTTAATCAAGATGATTTGGTATTTACCATTATTCCAAAAAACAACAAGCATTATTTAGCTAAATTAAAGGTGGTCGCTCTTAACTCTGGAAAGATAAAAATTGGTCAAAAAGTTAACATTAAATTGCAAAATTACCCTGAAAATGAATTTGGAGTTTTAAAGGGTCTCGTGTCGTCAATTTCCCTTACCCCAGATAAAAAAGGTTTCTATCTGTTGAATGTTTCCCTGCCTGACAAACTAATTTCCAGTTATAATAAAAAAATAGAATTTAAACAAGAAATGAGCGGTACAGCTGATATTATAACCGAGGATTTAAGATTGCTAGAGCGTTTTTTTTACCAGCTTAGAAGAACATTACATAAATAAAATCGCGTAGTTCTTATGATAACCTTTCTTTTATCTGTCCGTCAATTTCCTTATCTGTTTCAAGTCGAAAGATAAACAAGAACAAATTTGCATCTAGTCATGAATAATTTGAGATTTGTTCAAGTCACATAATTCTTGTTTTTGATACGCTTGTTGACCTTGGATATAGTATGTCGGGAACAGCCCAATAAGCTCTGGATGTAATTGTAACTTTTACCATCCCTTAGCAGACCCTCAATTTTGTTCTGTAATACGATGTTCTCGGGGCGACCCCTGTATTTCCCCTGCTGCTTGGCATTTTGCACCCCTTGGGTCTGCCGACGTTTCCTGTCTTCATAGTCTTTACGGGCAACTGCCGCGAGCATATCGAGCAACATCGCATTGATTGCCGACAACATCCTTTCGGTAAATTCGTCCGAGCTGTCGATGAGCCTGTGGCTCGTGGGTAAGTCCAATGAGACAATTTTGATGCCCTTGTCCGCAATGACCGATTTCAAGGTTTCCCAATCCTTACCGTTCAACCTGCTTATCCTATCGATTTGTTCTACAAGCAGTACATCTCCAGGCTCCGTAATTTCCAATAATCTGAACAGTTCGGGGCGGTTCAATTTGCTACCGGTCTCGTTCTCGGTAAACCAAAAAGAGACTTTGATTCCCTTTTTCTTGGCAAAGTATTTAAGTTCATTCTTCGCCCTTTCAGCATCTTGAAATTTGGTTGATGCTCTTAAATATCCATATACTCTCATAAGTGCATTATAAATGGTTTCGTGAAAATAGTGCAATATACATTGTTTATAAATATTATTGCACCAGCAGATTGATGATGGCAAAGAAGTATACCCAAAATGCACTATTTCAAATAACAAGATTTTTTTGAATAAATAACCTAACACACATCTAATGTCAAATGAAATTTTAACCCAAGAGCAGAGAAAAAATTATGAAAAATTCCCTGAGATTCTTAACGAAAATCAGATTTCCAAATATTTTACATTGGACAATTTGGATTTAGAATTTATTCAAAAACGAAGGGGCAATGCCAATAAGTTGGGAGTAGCGCTTCAATTGACCTGTGTTCGTTTTTTGGGTACATTTCTCAATGATCTCTCCGAAGTTCCCGATACGGTAAAAGAATTTGTTGCAGAACAATTATCTTTTGGTAGCATAACAATATTACGATCATACGGTAAAAGGGAGACGACTATACGGGAACACCGTACCTTGATTAAAAAACAATATAACTATCGAGAGTATACCAAAGGCCATTTGTCATTTAGATTGACCAGACTAATTTATCTTCGGGCATGGATTAGTGATGAAAGACCCAATCTCTTGTTCGATTTGGCGACATCATGGTTGGTGAAAAATAAAGTACTACTCCCCGGGGCAACAACCCTAACAAGATTGATAGGGGAAATTCGTCAAAGGGCGTTCGAAACTTTATGGAAGAAACTGGCAGACCTTCCTTCTATATCCCAGAAATCAAGACTGAACGATTTATTGGAAATTTCCGAACCAATGCAAACATCTTGGTTTGATTATTATCGAAAAGGACCTGTAAGAATAAGTAGCACATCCTTTATAAAAGCCTTAAAACGTTATCAAGGTCTGCGTTCTTTTGGAATTGGGGAGCTAGATTTTCAAGGGATACCTCCCATAAAAATAAGGCAATTTGCAAAACACGCATCTATTACATCTGCTTATAGAATTGGTAGAATGCCAGAGCAAAGACGCGTAGCAGTACTTGTAGTCTTTGTCAAGATATATGAAGTTACGGCATTGGACGACGCTTTGGATGTTCTAGAATTATTGGTTACTACTATTGTCAATAATGCTAAACGAATCGGTAAAAAGAAAAGACTACGTACTTTAAAGGATCTGGACAGATCTGCGGTTATTTTAGCTAAAGTAAGTAAGCTTGTATTAGATGAGAAAATATCGGATTTGAAACTTAGAAAATCAATCTATAAGGTTGCGTCTAAAGACCTAATTGAAAATTCAATGGACACGGTAAATGAATTGGCACGTCCAGAGAACAGCGATTATTGGGAGGAAATGATAGCTCAATATGGGAAAATTAAAAAAATACTACCTAGATTATTCGAGGATATCGAGTTCGAAGCTGCACCTTCTGGCGAAAACTTGCTTGATATATTCTTTTTTCTTGCCAGTCTGCAATATGATAAAAGCAAATTTCTTGAGAACCCTCCAGCAGACATCATCACGCCTTTATGGAAAAAATTGATTTTTGATGAGGAAGGTAACATATCAAAAAAAGGCTATACCATATGTTTTTTGAATCATTTTTTAGATGCTCTCAAACGTAGGGACATCTATATTAAGAAT
Source organism: Maribacter sp. (assembly GCF_016744255.1). GTDB lineage: Bacteria > Bacteroidota > Bacteroidia > Flavobacteriales > Flavobacteriaceae > Maribacter_B. Next base: position 8,602 of record NZ_JADGES010000069.1, on the reverse strand, counting down.
GGTGATCGCTGGGGTGACCCTAGAATGAAATTGTTGAAGGAAAATTACTGGGAAAACAATAAAAATCAAATATGCGCTTCTCTGGGACACATTGAAAACGGAAAAGAGTCTGTGGATAACTTGGTAAAGGAACTTGACGCCACGTACAAAAAAGTAGCTTCTAATTTTCAAGACAACGATTCTGTCTCTTTGGATATTACGGGAAATCAACCTTCGTTGACCATAAAGAAACTGGATAGACTTGTCGAACCCGATAGTTTAAAATCCTTAAAAGAATCTATTCTTAGCTTATTGCCCAAAGTTGACCTAACAGAACTTCTGTTAGAAATACAGGGACATACTAATTTTATTGATTCTTTTAGTCATGTGAGTGAGTCCAGTTCCAGAAGTAAAGATTTAACAGTTAGTATATGTGCAGTACTCATCGCCGAGGCTTGCAATATAGGGATAGAGCCCTTGGTCAAAGATAATATTCCTGCATTGACCCGACATCGTTTAAATTGGGTGAAACAAAATTACTTTAGGGAAGAAACGTTGACCAAATCAAATGCAAAACTCGTCGATTACCAATCCACACTTTCATTGGTCAATAAATGGGGAAGCGGTATGGTGGCATCTGCTGATGGTATGCGTTTTGTTACGCCAGTTCAAACAATCAATTCTGGGTACAATAGAAAATATTTTGGCGCTAATCGTGGAATAACTTGGTACAATTATATGTCAGATCAATTTTCAGGATTTCACGGTATTGCCGTACCAGGCACATTGAGGGATTCAATGTTTATTTTGGATGGCTTTTTAGAACAACAAACAAGTTTAGTGCCAACAGAGATTATGACCGATACCGCGGGTACAAGCGAAATGGTATTCGGTCTGTTTTGGTTGCTTGGTTATCAGTTTTCTCCTAGATTGGCGGATGCCGGAGAAGCTGTTTTTTGGAGAGTCGATAAAAATTCGGATTACGGACCACTCGATGATATTTCAAGAGGCATGGCTAAAGTATCACAAATAGAAGATAATTGGAACGATATGCTGCGCATGGCCGGTTCATTGAAATTGGGAACAGTTAGAGCTTCTGAATTAATGAAGACCCTGCTCAAAAGTGACAGACCTTCAGGTTTAGCCAAGGCTATAAGAGAAGTTGGTCGCATCAACAAAACCCTTTACCTTTTAAATTATACCGATAGCCAAGAGTATAGGCGTAAGATTCTTACCCAACTTAACCGAGGGGAAAGCAGGCACAATGTAGCCAGAGCAATATGTTATGGGCAACGCGGAGAGATTCGAAAAAGGTACAAAGAAGGTCAAGAAAATCAACTTGGAGCTCTAGGACTGGTAACTAACGCTGTCATTTTGTGGAACTCCATCTACATCCAAAAATCAATTGAATATTTAGAAACTAAAGGTGCTACATTAAATGATGAGGATTTGAAAAGATTATCTCCTCTTATATTTAAACATATAAATATGTTGGGGTATTATTCTTTTGAAATTGAAGAAAAATTCTTGAAAGGGAAATTGCGCAATCTAGGAATTGTTAATGAAAAGTTAAAAAATATTCCTTAGCGTACGTTTTAGCATTGTTGTACCCGCAATGTTCCAAAAGACGATCGTTTTTTATGAATAATGACTGTTTACGGCAAGAAGAATCGTTTAAATGCGACGATTTTCAATAACATAAGTAGCCTGTTTACAATAAGTTAGATGCCTTATCGTACATTTTCGTACCGATGGGCTTCATACCCCTATTATAAACCCCTAGATACTTCATTTTAATTTTACAGTAAGCTTAAAGCAAATACTATAGTAATAACGGAGAGTTGCTTATTACAAAACCTTATATCGAAATTATTAGATAAAATTGATGTTTTTTATGCATCCGCATTAGAATATAATATTAAAGCAACTCCGATTAATATCCCTATCAAAGGAACCAGTTTTTTACGCTTGTTTTTCTCCTTAAATATAAATCCACCAATTAGTACAGCTATAAGTATCTGACTTCTTTTAATAGCAGAGAGTAACATAATTAAAGCGTCTGGGTCTTGCAACGCTTTAAAATAAAAATAATCAGCCGTTTGCAATAGGATTCCTACAGCAGGAATACTCCAGCGCCATGTAAAATACTTTCTTTTCTCTGTTTTAGGAAACCAAGTGATTAGTAGTATTACCAATAGAATAAGAACGGTATACCAACAAAACCAAAACTGTAAGGTTTGTGGAGCCAGGGATTGGTATTGAATTAAAAATTTATCATATAAACCACTAGAGGCTCCTAAAAACGTAGCACCAATAATAGCAAATATCCATTTATTACTTTTAAAATTAATTCCTTCTTTTTTACCCACTCTAGAATAGAGTAAAACAGAAAAAATAATTAGAAAAAAACCTATCCATTGCCACGGATTAGGTTTTTCGTGGTATATAAAAATAGCCCCAATAAACGTAAAGAAAGGCCCTGCCGAACGTATTGGGGTCACTATCGTAATTGGTAGATGCTTTAATGCTTGGTAAGCAAGAATCCAAGAAGAAGCCATAATCATGGATTTAATAAATATAAAACCGTGTAACCTCCAAGATAAATCTTTAATATAAAAACCAATTTCTTTGGTGTATTCTGGAAAATAATAGGAACTTATATAAACAGGTAATAGCAATAAAAAACCTGCTGTAGTAGTTCCTAAAAGGACTGGAAACACCTCGTTTCCTTGTACTGCATGCTTTTTACATAAATTATGTAATCCTAAAAATAATGCCGATAAAAGGCCCAAATACATCCACATCCGCGCGAAGATACTTCTTTACTCGATAATCTAGATTTAAATGCTCCGAGGCTTACCTCTAAGTTTTAGAGTTGTTTTCCTTCGAATGCCTCGTGGTCTTGCCTCGAGGTAGTTTACTATATGCTAGAGATTTCATAAAATAATTTGTTTTAATTTATTCTCAATCAAGAGTAAAAAACCTGTGATAATTCTTGTTTTTACATTTTTTATAAGTATCAAAAAATTTGAAAATCACCTTTTTTATAATGAACCACAAAATTACTCCTTGAACAAAACTATTGTTTCCTTTAATGAAACCAGCACTTCCTTTATTTGCGTATGCAACCTATTGTAAATATTATTTAATTTGATGTTGACCTACAATGTTTGTTTTTTAAATGAACAAAATTTTATGCTAAAAAATTAAATATAAAGAATACCCCAAATAATACTTACCCGAACCTAAAATGAATCCCAAAATTTTTAATGCTGAGTTGCCTAGTTTTTTATGGCCTATTTTTGGAGAAGAAGTTACTCTTTTTACGTATGCTACTTGTATAGTTTTAGGAACTTTTATAGCTTCCTTATATACCAAGTGGAGAGCAAAAAAAGAATTAGGAATTATAGAATTACCCAATTGGTTTTTCTATTCCATTTTTATCGCTGGCTTTGTAGGCGGTAAAGTTTTTTTTTACCTAGAAAGGCCTATTCACTTTTATAATAACCCAAGTGAAATGCTTCATAATTTCTCTGGTGGGTTTGTTTTCTACGGTTCTTTTATAACCATAATACCATACATAATTTGGTATCTAAAAAAACATAAAATCCCTGTACTACCAATGCTCGATATTTTAGCAGTTACAACCACTATTGTCCATTCCATAGGTCGTTTTGGTTGCTTTAACGCTGGTTGCTGCTATGGCTCTAGTACAGACAGTTCTTTAGGAATAATTTTTCCTGCTAGTAAAGGTATAACTGTACACCCAACACAGCTTTATGAAGTTACTCTATTACTAATAATCATGGTATTGCTATTAACTATTAAAAGATGGCAACAATTTAACGGGCAAATATTTTTAACCTATTTAATGCTTTACGCCTTTGGCAGAGGAGTATTAGAAATTTTTAGAGGAGATAACAGAGGGTACATCGTATCTAATGTGCTTTCGCATTCTCAATTTATTGCAATATGTCTTATTGCTATTGCCGTTTTTTTCTATATCCAATTAAAATCAAACCAAAATATAAAACCCTTAAACCCCTAGATTATGAAATCTATTTTTTTAAAAAAAATTCTTCCTTTCACCTTGTTGATTCTTGCTATATGCATTATTGGCCCTGGTTGTTCCGAGCATGATCCTAATCAGTATTGGTACCAAGATTTAGATGGCGATACTTTTGGAAATGTAGATGTTTCTCTATACCAAGAATTACAGCCAACTGGCTATGTCTCTAATTATACAGATTGTAATGATAATGATGATACCGTATACATAACTGCTCCAGAAATAGCAGATAACGGAATCGATGATAATTGCGATGATATATACGCAGTAACCCTTTATAGAGATAACGACGCGGATGGTTTTGGACATGTAACAGATTCTCAAGTTTTTCAATTAATGGAAGGAGATGCCTTCCCTGATGGATTTGTGAATAATAATGCAGATTGTAATGATAATGACCCTATGATTAACCCTTTAGCCTACGAAATAGCAGGTAATGAAGCAGACGAAAATTGTAACGGAATTTTAGACTATGAGATTTTATACATGGATGAAGATGGCGATGGTTATGGATCCCAAAAAGAAGACCCTGCACAAGGTGTACCTAACAATCTAGATTGTGATGACACCAACTCAAAAATACATCCTTACGCTATAGACGCTCCAAACAATGGCATAGATGAGGATTGCGATGGTACTATTGATGAAATGTTTTAACCTATATAAATAATAACCCTAAATCTTAAAAAAAATGAAGAAATTAATTTTAGTACTGACCATAGCTTTAAGCTTTTTAAGCTGTGACAATGATGATAACAATGCAACTAATGCAAGTGCCTGTAATTACGAAGGTTTATCGTATTTGGATACATCAAACAATGATCAAACATTAATTCCAGAAGCAAGTTTAACTACAGGCTATTACCCAAATAATGGTGGTATAGGTGTTCCTGCTGTTGAGATTTACAAAACGGATGATATTAGTATGGTATTCACCACAAATGTTGTTACTCTTAATGGAACAGGAACAGGCGATTTAATCATAAACAACGGACAAAATATAACCGTAAATGTTACTTGCCAAAGAGCAGGAACAGCAGTAGGAGAAGAGTTTCGTTATGACGTAACCGCCAGTGGTATAGAAGTAGAATTTTGTGTGGTTATAGATGAAGTTAATCCGTAGTTGCTATGAAAGTATATATTCCTTACTTATATATCCTATGTTTTGTATTCTGTAGCTGCTCTACGGACCAAAACATAGACACGGAAATTAACCCTTGCAGTATTGAAGAGCAAGGCATGTATTATAATCTTCTAGAGTATAATGGGGCACCAACCAATGGTTCCGAAAATTTCTATTTTGATGATAGTCAAATGGTCGTAGAATATGTTACTGGGCATCCTCAAGGGGATTACTACCATATGTATTCTACACAATCGCCTTTTGTAGATTTTTATTCTTTTGCTGTTACCACTGGAAGCACTTCTAGTTTAGATCAAAACTGGAATACCACAGCTGGTAGTTACTTAAGTATCAATGGGTCTCCGTTTCCTAATAACAATAGCGTTGTTTTAACTACCGATATTGGCGGTAGTAACGTAGGCGATACTGTAAAAATTAGATTAGAAGGTGTGTTTTTAGGAGAAGGTAGTTATACCATAGAATCGTTAAGTTGCGTTACTATAGATAAAGTAGTTTCTATAGCAAATTATGCTTATATAACAGACGGAACAGATTTAAAAGTTCTAGATATTAGCAATCCTACGCAACCAACCGTAATACAATCCATTACAGCAAATACTGCATATTATGTAAATGTAGTATCTAGTGTTGCTTATATAGGTTATTTTGATGCTGTTGCCCCTTTTGTAAGTTTTGCAAATGTTGCAGATCCAGCAACCACTAGTATTTTTGGTTCTATAGCTAAGGGCACGGATTACGGACGAGTTTCCGACGTTATTCAAGTAGATAATTACACCTATATAACGGATGAATATAGAGGGCTTCATATTCTAAATATGGCGAATTCTAACTACAACAGAATAACTATTTCAGATGCTATGAGCGTAGCCTTAATGGGAACCGATGTATTTATGATTGATCAAGTAAATGGGATTCATAAGCAAGATGCAACACTGACAAATGCTCCTGTAAACCTTAATATTACCAATACACAAGACATAGATATAGCATCATACTCTTATAACCCCGGGAGCTTTCATAGTTGGGTAAGAACGAGTAACAATACGGTACTTGCTGCTAGCATTATAGATGGCAAACTAAAGAAGTTTAATGCAGCTACTTTAAGTGTAGAATCAGAAGTAGACATAAATGGTTATGCTACGGCTATGGCAGTTTCTGGCAGTTATGCTTTTGTTAGTATGAAAGCGAGCCCAGACGCACCTTTACAATCTAGTTATGACGGTATTAAAATGGTCGATACAAATACCATGACTGTGGTAGATAGTAAGCCATTGAACAATGCAAGTGGAGTAGAAGTCAATGGAACTTATGTTTATGTAACCGATACAAACGGATTACATATTTACAATAGCGTTACGGGTAGCTTGGTGTTAGAAAATACTTTCCCAGCTGGCTTTGGAAATTATATAGCACTTCATAATTAAACCCAATGAATCAAATATTCTTTAAATCTTTAACAATTAAACAATCATGAAAATTACTAAAAACCTACTTTATATTATTACTATAGCTTTATTAATTAGTTGCGACAATAATGATGATACCGTAACGCCAACCAGTATCCCAACGGATGGTTTCACCTATAATACTACCTTTTTTGAAACAGAAAATGCCTACGTAAATATAGATGATGATGATGACAATGCCGATGGTTTTCCAGACAGTTATACTTTCTTTTTTACCGATGGAAGAATGTTCGATAATGATGCCAATGTAAATGGTTCTTCGGGAGATTATTTGTATTCTACAAATACTACTAAACTTGTTTTTTTAAATGTACTTGTAAGTGACAACCCTAGTTTAGCTTCCTCTTTTCCTTTGCCAGGAGCAACTTATATTGTTTCCAGCATAGAAGACTCTGTAATTATACATGAAGCCCAAATAGATCCATTATCTCCTTCTTATATTAATAATTCTGTAGAATTTGGGATGGGTAATGACAATATAGGAACCTTTCATACAGCAGGAGTAGTTGCTCCAACCATAACTCTTAATCAAGTGAATATAGATAATAACGACCCAACTAATAGCTCTATAGATGCGGATTATTCTTTTATGAACCAAGACGGTGTTATAATTACAGGTCATTATACAGGAACATTTGGAGTAATCTTAGATTAACTGAAATAAAAATTATTATTATAGGTATCTGCTGTATTTATTTTACGCAGATATAACAGCCTTTTATAAGTAGCACTATCTTGGAATTGGGGAATTACCGATGGTGTTACTAAAGGCTCCTATTTCTATGAATTTTATATATAGAAAAGCCTTGATAGTGTTAATCGCTCGTATACCATTTTTGGAACATGGTGTGTCCAGATAAAAATAGATTAACATAAGTATAAAAACTAGTATCTTCACAAGGTGAAATTGAAATAAAATTGAAAACAAAAAAGCTCCACATCTTATATCTTTTCGTATTCGTATGGAGTTTTTCTTTTGGGCAACAATATAAAAACTATAGTATTAGTGATGGTTTGCCTAGTAATCATGTCTACCGAATTACCCAAGATTACAATGGGTTTATTTGGTTTATTACAGACAAAGGAATGGTGAAATTCGATGGTGAAATTTTTAAAACCTTCACCACCCAAAATGGCTTACCTACCAACGATATTTGGGACATAAAAATAACCAAGAATAACAGAGTCTGGTATGTGTCTAAAAGTGAAAAACTAGGTTATATTGAGAATGATATAGTTTATTCTTTTCCTTCTTCTAAAAAAGGGGAGGTATTTTCCTCTAACAATACCGGCCAGACAAAAGATAGTGTCTCTTTTCATAGTAATTATTCTTATTATGTTTTAGAGGATAGCGTTTTTAGAAAGTACCCTCTGAAAAAGCGTAATTTTGAAAGAGTACTGGCACATCCAGAAATAAAGAATATAGAATGGGGAACAAAATTTAGAACATTACATTTTCTCGATAAAAATGATTCTCCTGTTTGGTCTCCAACAGAACTACAACTGACCAATAGTAATACTAAAACCAATGGACAATTAAATGATAGTATATATTACGTCTCTGACAACAACAAAGTTGTTTTACTAAATTTCAACCAAAAAAAACACTTTACGATAAACTTTAAAGACGCATTAAAATATCCAACAATAAAACACCAGCGGTTGCATAATGTAAATAATGAAACCCAAATTACGGGGTCTCACTTTGTTGGAAAACTTACATGCAATCACTCCATTTCACAAATACATTATATTCCTGAAAATATAGATTCTCATTTTTCTTTTATAGATAAAACAGGCAATATATGGGCGGCTTCCTTTAATAAAGGAGTTTATTTTTTCCCTGCATCAGAGAAATACACTAAAACGTACTTTCGAAACCAGAAAGCACAAGAAATAAAAAAAATAGACAGTACCATTTGGGTTACCATATTCAGAAAAGGA
>NZ_JADGES010000068.1 GCF_016744255.1 Maribacter sp. | reverse complement strand
TACAAGGGGTTCTTTTTTGAAAATCAATATATTTAGGCCGTAAAACCTGTAAAATGGCTAGATTTTATGTGCCCTGAATTTATTTAGGACAGGATTGTTTTTAAATACTAAAAAACAGATTGGGTTTAAAGTAACAACGCTAAGCAATGTAGTAGGCTTGACTTTATTCTTTAATATAGGTTGCGGGGGAATAAGTTCCCCCTTTATAATTTCTTTACCTAAGTTATTTGTATTGAATGGTAAACGTTTAGCTGTTTCTGCTTGAGGATACTTTCCTATTTCTTTTATCCTATCCCAATTATGCTGTAGTTTATAATATTTCATTCTAGTAGTTTATTAAATCTGAAAAATTTTTCTAAATATTCGCAAATTTTAATTCTTTTTTAATATCATTATATATTGAAAAAAAATGAGTAAGAATCTCTGATAAATCTTCTTTATTGTTAAATATGGGTAAGCTATATCTTGATCTATCATAATTAGAATTCAATTCTTTTGCTATAAAATCAAACCTATTATAAATAATCCATTCATCTTTCACAATATAATATAATCTAGCTGTTATATAACCATACTTAAATTCTAAACCTAAGTTTATTTCTGTATCCGTTATTTGGTACTTAGAGATAAACATTCTTTCCTTGGAAACATATTTTATAGAATCATCAAAAGAAAATAGTATCTCTTTAATCAAATCCTGTTTTATATTAAAAGGTTCCTCTTGTTTTTTATATAACTCGCAAATATTTTTATAACGGTTAACGAAATCTATTTTATTTAAAATGTTGTATATTGGCATTAGATTCATTTTTTTTAAACTATTCTGCAAGGTATTTAATTTTTACATTATACTTCTTAGCTAAATTTTTAAAAGTAATACTATTTTCAAAAAACGATTTGTTTGATAAAGGAATTTCTAAATAATACTGTCCCGAAAGTTTTGTGTTTTTAGGTAATTTAGAGGAATCTATTATTTTTCCAACTTTATATTTTGTTGTTAATTCTTTAAGATATTTTTCAAATGTTGCTGCCTTAATTTCTGATAACGTAGTAGCTTTTCTTGATATAATTTCTTTCCCTGGAATATAAGAATCTAATCTTTTTTTATCTAATAAATTTATTTCATTAAAGTCATAGTTTTTCCATCCTTTCCTATTAAAATCATTACCCCTTTTAAACAATCTTTTCACTTCTTCCCATGTTAGTTTTCTTCCTCTTAATTTAGAAAGGTCTTCAATTATTTCACTTGCATCTTCAACTTCGTCTAAAAATTGAGCCCCAGAAGTAAGAGATTCTTTAATTTTATTAACAACATCAATATTTGCAAAATTTTTATACTTACCTAAAACTTGATCTGAAGCTTTAATAATGACACGAATTATAGTTTTATCTCCTATCTTAATTATTTTAGAAACTACTACAGCTCCTTTTGCCACTTTCCCTACAGGTTTTAATATTTTCCCCCCAGGAACTAACCCTATTACCAACCAAATACTAGCTTCAGCACGAGAATATTCTTTTCCATCTAAATCTTTAGCATCTACTAAGGCCATAGCGTCTTCTACTGGTAAGGCATAGCGACCAACGTTTTTTGCAATTACATTCCAAAAAACATTTACTAAATAAGCATCGCCTGTAGTATTAACACCTACTGCTGGTAATAAAACTTCATGCCATTCTTTTGTAGCATCATTATGCATATAATAATAGTACCCATCATCATTTAAGCTTGGTTCTGAGAATGAATTACCCCCATTAATATCTTCTCTAGGAGAGTTAGAACGATACACCCACCCTCCATTGGTAAGTTGGTAAAATCTATTTGCATTTGAACCAGTACCATCTAATACATAATTACTATATGCCAAGGCATCTAAACCTCCTATTTTTCCTGACCCATTATAAGATCTATACCCATCTCTTATTCTATTTAGTTTAAGAGTCATTCCCAGTTCGCTATCAGATAAAAACTCATCCTTATGTTTCTGAATAATTCGTTCTCTCCATAATTTTATTCCATGACAACGTTGATTTCCACCTATTTCTGCCCCTCTAGGAGAAGTAGGTCCACTATTTCGGCATTCTCTATCAAAATTTGGCTTAAAAATATTAGCAGCCATAGGTGTAGAAGTTTTTTTCTTCCCTCTTTCTAATAATGTACTATTCTTCCAAAAAGGAGGAATATTATACTTAGAAATTGGAACTGCTAAAACACCAGAATATCTGTTATTGTACTGTGTTAAATAGGCCGTCATTAAAAAGACTTTGTCTTGGAGTCCTCTACTATTATAGTAATTAATATGCTTATTTACCATTTCGGTGGTAAGAGCATTGTTATCATTTATTCTATATACTCCCTGTCCCCAAGATTTCTGTAAAGCAGACTCATACTCTGTTCTATAAAAATCTTTTAAAGCAGTACTCTCCATACTATTTAATGCCCCTATACTCATAGACCCAATACGTTTGCCTCGTATAGTTGTATTTGGTCTATTTCCACAATCTATTATTCCTATGGGTCTACAATGATTTCGCAAATTTTTCCAATCCTCAATGACAACAAGTTCATTGGTGTATTGTTTTTGCTCTTCATTTAATGCATTCGATTTTTTAATATGACCAAACCCTAAAGAATGTATCTTATCATTTAACTTTAAAACATTTTCTTCATAGTTTTTGTAGAATGCTTTTTGTGCATCTCTAAAAGAGGTGTGCTTAGTGCCTAACTGCCGATTTATTTCGTTTTTAAAATTGTTTTCTTGTTTCCTAAGCCATGCTTCTACTTTTTTCCACTGCGCGGCATTAATTGCATTTTGCATAGCAAGTAACCCCCCCATATTATTAAAAGTTATGGTATGGTTAAAGGGAGATTCTTCTGTACAACAACTTGTATACCCACTACGAATTATGGGTCTATAACGGTAGAGATCTATTCTCTCTCCGTTTTCAAACTCGTCATAATCCAAAGGTTTGTATTGTCTATATTGAGATTGTAGTTCTTGTATGCCTAAAATGGAGAATATAATTGCAAAAAATGTTATTATTACAGTATTTTTCATGTTCTAAATTTTTTAATTATTTTCTTACCACTATTCGTGAGTAACTACTAGAACCAACATTCATATTAATAATATAAAGTCCTTTTTCTAGAGAATTAAGACCTTCTAGAACTACGGTACGTTCTCCTTTTTTTTGTCTTCTATTTTTTGTTTTTAAAATTTTAGAGGGTTGGTAATAATCTAATAACTGTATAGAAACATCGGTATCCTTTTCTAGCGTGTAATGCAAAAGCAAATCTTGCTCAAAAGGGTTGGGATATACTTTTATAAAATGTTCTTTTTGCTCTGCTAGTGCTGCAATAACTTCTTTACTTAAAGCCGTTTTATTTCTTTGTAGTATTAATTTACTAGGGGCTCCTGGCTCTGACCAATTAACAATGTTGGTTTCTAATATTCCCGACATATACGGTACCCCATGAATGTTAGACAGCTCGTATATAAATGACAAAAATCTACTATCTAAGGTTAATTCGTTAGGATGATCGGTATATCTTTTTCTAAGATTTACAGTCATGTCTGGGAAGACTAGTTCCTTGTTGTTTATAATTACGTTTCCTTTAAATTCATTATTATCTAGCACTATTTTTGTATCTAAAATACCAGAACCTGTTTCCAATATTTCCATTTCAATAGGTATAGCCCTCCTTATTTTTTCTCCAGACCAATCCATAATTTGCCATTCTCCAAACCATTTTCCTAATACTCCATCAGTAATAGTATTTACTTGATCTTCGTTACTAGTAGTAATAACTGAAGATGCCTTTATATCTTCACTATTATCTGTTGTGCTTTTATTTTCTAGTAGAATTTCTGGGTGGCTATTTTCATATTCCCATTGCGATAGAAGAACTGTGCTATTAACTATTAGGTTTTCTTTTAATATCCCTATTGCTTTTTCTTTATCTATAGGTACTCCATAACCATAATAATAGCATTGCGCTAACCAATGTTTTGCCATTGGGTACTTTCTCTTCCTAAACCAATGAATAGCTTTTTTATAATCTTGATTAATATTCCCCAAACCTTTTAAATACATATAGCCTAATGAGTAAGCCGCCTTATCATTACCCAACTCAAAAGCCTTCTTAAATTGCTTGCGTGCTTTATTAAAATTTAAGCGAGTACCTATACCATCTTTGTATAAAATACCCAATAAGCAAGTAGCGTCTGCATTCTCCTCTTTGGCTAGGGTTTTTAGTTTTTTAAATAATTTTTTTGCTTTTTTAGGTGTAATAGAATCACTGTATATATACCCTTCTACCTTTTGTAAGAGGCTATCGTTTTTATTGGAGTCTTGCTGTGTAAACCCTATAAAATGCATCGTAATAAAAAATGCAATGAAAGTGTAAATTTTCTTCATTCAAATGGTTTTAATGTTTAGACATCCTAAAATTTTTAGAATGCATAACAAATTTGAGAGAAGTATTTTTAAATCTCTGGAAATAACCCTTTCAATAGGTAAGGTTTCACCCTTACTTTCGATGAAATACAAGCGAAGACTTTTTAAGTTTTTGATTTATTTAGTTACGTAATTTGGTAGTTCATCGAGGAAAGAATACCACTCGTATTTTTCACAACATTATAAAGCTACTTCACAACATAAATTGTTCTAAACGTTAGCTCTCGTAGTATCTTTGAAGTGTAATTAAGATAAGAACTCTTCTTGAGTAAATCTTTTACCTACGATCTTTACATTTTGCGACCTAATTTTGTCTTTTTATCGTACCATAGCTAAGGCTATGCTACTCAAAAAAGTCTTCATTAATCCACAAAAGCTAAAAATCTCGGTTCCAAACATTGACTCAAGAAAAGTTCCTAGTGTTTATCCCAAATAAATACTAAAACTTAACCGAAAAATAACCAGGTGTCTTTTCCCCAAAACGATACTTAACCTAAAAAAATTACCGAATTTACTTTCGGACCTAAATTTTACAGAATACCTACTTAACTAAAGAATTGGCCCTTTCCCAAAAGGGCTTTTTTTATACATACACTTCAGTAAACATAGCGCTTCAACGATAAAATTGTCCATTTTAACGGATTATGCAACAGAAATAACCCGTTTTACAACAAATTATTCCGTAATCTCCTTTTCACCAGTACATTAGCTTTGTATTTAAAACTAAATGTTTTGTCCCGAATAGAAACCTTATTTTTTTGATACTTAAATAAGGCCTCTTACTACAAATCATTAACATAACCATTATGTTATATTATTGACTGTGTAAACCAAATTTAGCGTATCCTACTTAATAAAAAAAGCCCTCATACGAGGGCTTTACTATTTTAATATAAGCAAAATCTTTGCTTAGAAAGCATAGTTAAGACCAAATAACCAGTACGATTGTGTTTTGTTATCAATACTATTAAAATCTGCAGTTGGAGTATCGGTAAGTGCATAGTTCAATGCTTCTTGCTTGTTATCTCTTAAACCAAACTCAAATCCTAAACCAATACCTTTCCATAATGTATACCCAAAAGAGTTAATCCATGTCCAGTTAGACAGGTTGCTACTCTTATAACTTTGGAATGTAGAGAAGTTTGTTTTAAAATTTACAGCACCCATTTTTTTTGTATAATCCACTACTATTTTAGCCCCTAAAGAAGACTCAAAAGCAGCATCATTCTTAGCAAATACAAAATTGTAGTTTAAAGGGTGAATAACTACCACCATATCTTTTATTGGAGTCCATGTGGCACCAACACCTAAATCTAAATATCCAGGGTCGTTAAAGTTATTTAAGATGGTTGTTCTATATTCTCCAAGTGCAGAGATTGCGAATTTTTCGCTTAGTTTTCGACCATATAAAGAGGAGATTGTAAATACATCTGTAGCTTCTTTAAAACTATCGTCATCTGTAGCATCATCTTTATCATCAAACTTTACCCATCCTAAGTTAATGTTTCCAGAATTTCTCCAAAAGAATTTTTCTTTATCTAAGTTTGCAAAACCATTGATTGCAACTCCTATATTACCTGTAGAATTGTTTGGAGAACCTTGCGCATACCAGTTGTTAAATCCAGATAAATTAGCACCAATAGTACCAAAAGCTCCTTTTTTCCATCCTGGGAAAGCATCAATTTTTCCTTGTAATGCATCTACTCTACCTTGGATAGCTGCAACAGAATCTTTTTTTAAAGCTTGCACCGCTTTTAATTCATCAACCGTTTGGGCATAACTTGCAGTTAATGCAAATATGGCTACCAAAGTAAATACTAGTTTTTTCATAATGTAATGTTTAGTGTTTTTTAATTTAGAAACGCAAAAGTAATAAATGTCACATATAAAGTGACAAATTATTTCTTCTTGTATAAAGGAACAGAAGAACAAGCCTCCCCATACATAATACTCTTAGCTACATTTTGCAGCCTAATAGTTGCCCAAACATAAGCGTTTGGAGGTACTGGTTTATTACTACATCCTTTGATAATCACCGGCTTACCTTTGTAAGCCGTAACATCTAAATTTTCTATGATAGACTTATATAACAAGGTGTTTACGTCCTCTAAATTCCCTTGTACTACCATAGTAACAAAAGGTTCTAGTTTTGTTGCAATAAGCATATATGCCCATCCAGGAACAATAGCATCCGTACTACAACTAAGGGCTACGTAGGAATCTTTATATTGTTCCCAATCGTGCTCCATAATTGAAGTCCTAAAATCTTTTTCTTTAAGAATAAAACCCTCGAATAGCCATTGACTAATATCTAAAACCATCCTCTTTCCTTCTGGATAGTAATCTTCCAAATTAAACGTCATTAACTGACTTTCGGCAACTCTATTTACTATTTTATCTTCCATTTTGGGAAAATTAAAGCAACCCTATTTCTAATTTTGCCTCTTCGCTCATTAAGTCTTGCGTCCAAGGTGGGTCAAAAGTTATTTCTACAATAGCAGATTTTACGGCGTCTATAGATTTTACCTTTTCTTCTATCTCTACAGGTAAAGATTCTGCAACTGGGCAGTTGGGAGATGTTAAGGTCATTAAAATCTTCACTTCCTGGTCTTCATTTACAAAAACGTCATAAATTAAACCTAATTCGTATATGTCTACAGGAATTTCTGGGTCATAAATACTCTTTAATACTCGTACTATTTGCTCTCCTAATTCTTGTGTATCTACTGTAGTTGTTTCTTCGCTCATGTTACTTTTAGTTTAGTTGTGTTTGATATGCAACTGCATATAATTTCAACTGTTTAATCATACTAACCAATCCGTTTGCTCTGGTAGGAGACAAATGTTCTTTCAGCCCAATTTCATCAATAAAATTGGTATTAGCATCAATAATGTCTTGTGGTTTCTGGTTACTAAAAACCCGTATTAAAATAGCAATTATTCCTTTGGTAATAATGGCATCGCTATCCGCAGTGAAAACCAATTTATCTTCTTCTAGCTCGGCATGTACCCAAACTTTACTCTGGCATCCTTTTATGATATGGTCATCTGTTTTAAATTCTTCTTCTATTAAAGGTAAGGATTTACCCAAGTCTATCATATACTCATAGCGCTGCATCCAATCATCGAACATGGAAAATTCGTCTATAATTTCTTCTTGGATTGCTTCAATGGTCATACCTGCTATTTTTTACAAAAGTACGATAGGAATCTTTGGGATTCAAACGTTTAGGAAAATGATAACTATTACATTAACATATTGCGGGCTATCTCGACTCCTGCCACCAAAGCATCAATCTCTTCTTTGGTGTTATAAAAGCAAAAACTAGCCCTTACGGTACCAGGAATTTTATAGAATTCCATTATAGGTTGTGCACAATGGTGCCCTGTACGTACAGCAATTCCTAATTTATCTAAAATAGAACCTATATCATACGGGTGTAAGTTCTCTATATTAAAAGAAATTACAGATGTTTTGTTTTTGGATGTTCCGTAAATCTTAAGTCCGTCTATAGTTAAAAGTTTTTCTGTAGCATATTCTAACAATTCGTTCTCGTAGGTTGCAATAGCACTAAAACCAATAGCATTCATATAATCTAAAGCGGCTCCAAATGCAATACCTCCGCAAATATTTGGTGTACCAGCCTCAAACTTATGCGGTAAATCTGCATAGGTAGTTTTCTCAAAAGTAACCTCTGCAATCATTTCTCCACCTCCTTGGTATGGTGGTAACTTATTCAGCCATTCTTCTTTCCCATATAACATGCCTGCTCCCGTAGGGCCACAAACTTTATGGGCAGATATGGTATAGAAATCTACATCTAGAGCTTGTAAATCTGCTTTTATATGTGGTGCAGCTTGCGCACCATCTATTAATACTGCAGCACCAACATTATGGGCTTCTTTTATTATTGTTTCTATTGGATTAACCGTTCCTAAAGCATTAGAAATATGGTTACAAAAAACTAATTTTGTTTTACTAGACAGCAACTCCTTATACACATCCATAACCAACTCCCCTTCTTGGTTCATTGGAATAACTTTTAGCATTGCTCCTGTACGCTCGCAAAGCATTTGCCAAGGGACAATATTAGAATGGTGTTCTAAGGCAGAAACTATAATTTCGTCCCCAGCAAATAAAAGTGACGTAAAACCATTTGCTACCAAATTAATACTATGCGTAGTCCCTGATGTAAAAATTACCTCGTGCGATTTGGCAATATTAAAATGTTTCTGAATAGTTATACGTGCTTGCTCATACTTATCCGTAGCCTCTTGCGATAAGGCATGCACACCTCGATGAATATTGGCATTATAATTCTGGTAATAGTCTACAATAACATCTATCACCTGTTGTGGTGTCTGCGATGTTGCAGCATTATCCAAATACACTAATGGTTTTCCGTTCACCTCTCGGTTTAATATAGGAAAGTCTTTACGTATTGTAGTAACATCTATCATAGTACTTTTGCTAAGGTGCAAAGATACCTACTCCTTAGCAAAAGTAATAGAACTTACGGGTCTTAATTATTACATTAGAATCTAAAACCGACACCTGCCTTTAAATATTCTAAATTTTGTTTGATAACTATAGTATTACCTAAATAATTATAATCATCCTTGGTTCTAACATAATCGTACTGCACTTGTAAAAAGAATCGCTTACTTATATCATAGGAAAGCCCTAAATTTAAATTTACACCATCTTCTGAGCCTGTACTTTTTTGATTCTGACCAAAATACAAACCTTCTGTTTTCGAGGAAATAACAGAATATCCTAAACCAATACTTGGGTGTAATTTCTTAATTCCCGGTATGCTAAACTCTGCGAAAACTTTTGGCTATATTACCCAATTAGTTTCGTCAAAATCGTACAACTCAAAATCTGTGTACGATTTAATATTATCCTTGAAAACACCCACATTTAAACCGGCACCAATTTTTACAATATTGAAATCTAAAAATCGGTATTTTAAGCCTACATCAACAATGCCAGGCGCATCGTTGCCCAATTCATCGCCTACTGAGATTGGAAAATTTGCCTCTACACTCCATTTTTTGTCTTGAGCTACTAGAGAAACACTACATAAAAACATTAAAATTGCTAAAAAAGAAAGTTTTTTCATACGAACTATTAGTTAATGGTTTACAATTAGTTCGCAAATCTATATGTAAATTCTTTCACAAAAAAAACGGCACTATTAAAGTGCCGTTAAATATTTCTTCTATTTTAAGATGATTTCTTGTTAAAAAAAGGTATTTACCCTTCTACAAATCGAAACCTAAATTAACCCCTAATTTGCTAGCTATTAATGTATTAATTCTAACTTTAAGTTCTGGAATACGTACGCTTTGTAAAACATTATTAGCAAAAGCATACATTAACAAAGCTCTTGCTTCTTTAACTGGGATACCTCTAGATTGCATGTAAAAAAGTGCATCTTCATCTAACTGGCCAATAGTACAACCGTGCGAGCATTTTACATCATCTGCAAAAATTTCTAATTGTGGTTTTGTATTTATAGTAGCCTTATCACTTATCAGAATATTATTATTTTTCTGAAAAGCATTGGTTTTTTGTGCAATCTTATCTACAATAATCTTACCGTTGAATACTCCAGTAGAACTCTCCCCATAAATTCCTTTATAATCTTGGTGACTCTCGCAGTTAGGCTCTATATGATGTACTAAAGTATGGTGATCCACATGCTGTTTTTCTCCCAATATAGTTACCCCTTTCATAATAGAGTCTATATATTCTCCATTCTGATAAAAATTAAGATTGTTACGCGTTAACTTACCTCCGAATGAAAAAGTATGCACTTTAACAACGCTCTTATTTTTTTGGTCTATATATGTATTGTCTATTAAAGACGCACTAGCATTATCATTCTGCACCTTATATATATCTACAATTGCATTATCTGCCGCGAAAATTTCGGTTACTGCATTTGTAAGCACATTGTTACTAGTTAAACTCTGGTGCCTTTCTATAATCTGTACCTCAGCATTCTCCTCTACAATAATTAAATTCCTTGGTTGTAGCATTAAAGAAGCTTCATTACCTGTTGCGAAATGTAAAATTTCGATAGGTTTTTTAGGCATTTTATTCTTAGGGATATAAATATATGCTCCTTCTCTACTAAACGCTGTATTTAATGTTGTCAAGGATTCGTCTTTAGATGCTACTTTATTAAAATAAACATCTATAACTGGCTTATACATTTCTTTAGTTAAAGCCGAACTCATTAAACAAATATCTACCCCATCATGTGTAGTTTCGGATAAATAAGAACTATAAATACCGTCTACAAAAACAATCTTATAGGTCTCTATTTCATGCAAGAAGTACTTTTTTACATCGTTATATTCTAAGGTATTTTCCATTTTTGGGAAAATACTAAAGTCAATTTTACGCAAACTATTTAAGGATGTATATTTCCAAGCTTCTTCCTTTTTTGTTGGAAAACCTTTGGTTTCAAAATTCTTAATAGCCTCGGTACGAATATCGTGAACAGGACTTTCTACATCCACATTATTCTCGAACGCCATAAAAGAAGAAACTAATTTATCTTTTAATTCCATTTTAATTGAGTATTGAGTAATTAAACTACCTCTTCATTTTTAAGCCAATCGTATCCTTTTTCTTCTAACTCCAATGCTAGTTCTTTTCCTCCAGATTTTACTATTTTACCATTATGTAAAACGTGTACAAAATCTGGCACTATATAGTCTAAGAGGCGCTGGTAGTGTGTAATTAACAATACCGCATTGTCCTTACTCTTCAGTTTATTTACTCCGCTAGCGACTATACGCAAAGCATCGATATCTAAGCCAGAGTCTGTTTCATCTAAAATAGCAAGTTTTGGTTCTAACATGGCCATTTGAAAAATCTCATTCCGTTTTTTCTCCCCACCTGAAAAACCTTCATTTAAAGAGCGGGATAAAAACTTACGATCAATTTCTAAAAGTTCTGACTTGTCTCTTATTAACTTCAACATGTCTTTGGCTGGCATTTCTTTTAATCCTTTTGCCTTTCTAGACTCGTTAATTGCCGTTTTCATAAAGTTGGTTACAGAAACTCCAGGAATCTCTACAGGGTATTGAAAAGATAAGAATACACCTTTGTGTGCTCTTTCTTCAGGAGAAATTTCTTCTAAATCTTCCCCTTCCAATTCTACAGAGCCTTCGGTAATTTCAAAATTTTCTTTACCAGCAATTACAGAAGCTAAAGTACTTTTACCAGAACCATTAGGACCCATTATTGCATGAACCTCCCCTGCTTTAATCTCCAAATTAATTCCTTTTAAAATCTCCTTGTCCTCTACTTTTGCATGTAGATTATTAATTTTTAACATTGTCTTCTACTTTAAATATTCTGGTGCCTTAGGCATTTTATTAAAATCTTCTTTTTGATGCTGTAAATAAACCTTGGCATTTTTCTTTTTAGCAAACGCTTCAAAAGCTTCCATACTTGCTTTGGTTTGTGCAACATCAAAATTAAATATTGGTACTCTTTTATGTATTCTATTTTCGTATAAGTGATATAAATCCCCAGATAATAATACGGGACCATGTTCTACTAAATCTAGAAATAAAACCTGATGCCCCGGAGTATGGCCTGGCATAGATTTAATAACAACACTACCGTCTCCAAAAACATCAAAATCTCCTTTTAGTTTTTGAACTTTGGTAAGATCTTTTATAGCTTTATAATTATCTGTTTTTTGTGATTCTTCACTGGTGATAAAACTATGCTCTATTTCTTGAACCAACCACGTGGATTCTTTAAATACATTAGCATGGCCACTGTGATCAAAATGCGTATGCGATAAAGCTATATATTTAAAATCGGCTGGTGTTAATCCTATTTTATGTAATTGATTTACTACCGAATCTTTTCTAGACACTGTAAAATTACCATCTGGAGACGTAAATGGCTTTTCTAAACCCACCAAACCTTCTGGTAGACCAGCATCCCAAATTAAATTTCCTTTCGGGTGTTGAATTACATAAAAGGCATCTGCAAACTCTTTAGATTGCCCATGGTAGGTTGTATCCTGTGAAAATAGCTCTAAGTTATTTACCAAAACCGTACCTCCGCTAAAAGTATATAATTTTACCTCTGGTTTTTTTGCCTCCACAGAAACTGCTTCGTGGGCTTTTTTAGGAGCTTCTTTGCAAGCAACTAAAAATGAAATCACAAAAATAAATGGTAGTATCTTTTTCATTTTCAACATTGCTTTAAGATTATCCTACAGAGCCTTCTAAACTTATTTCCAATAATTTTTGTGCCTCCACAGCAAACTCCATTGGTAATTTATTTAAAACTTCTTTACTAAAGCCATTTACAATAAGTGCAATTGCCTTTTCTGTATCAATTCCTCTTTGGTTGCAATAGAAAATCTGGTCTTCTCCAATTTTACTTGTCGTAGCTTCATGCTCTATTTGTGCGCTTTTATTTTTTACTTCTATATACGGAAAAGTATGTGCCCCACATTCATTACCCATTAGTAAAGAATCGCACTGCGAAAAATTTCTTGCATTCTCTGCTCTAGAACCTACCTGTACCAAACCACGATAACTATTCTGTGATTTTCCTGCGGATACACCTTTAGATATAATAGTACTCTTGGTGTTTTTTCCAAGGTGGATCATTTTTGTACCTGTATCTGCTTGTTGATAGTTATTGGTAACAGCGATAGAATAAAATTCTCCGATAGAGTTATCCCCTTTTAATATACAAGAAGGGTATTTCCAGGTTACTGCAGAACCTGTTTCTACTTGTGTCCAAGATATTTTTGCGTTTTTCTCGCACAAACCTCTTTTAGTTACAAAGTTGTAAACCCCGCCTTTACCCTCGGCATTCCCAGGATACCAATTTTGTACCGTTGAGTATTTTATTTCTGCATCGTCTAAAGCAATAAGCTCTACAACAGCTGCGTGTAACTGATTTTCATCTCTAGATGGTGCCGTACAACCTTCTAAGTAACTTACATAGCTACTTTCGTCTGCAATTACTAAGGTTCTCTCAAACTGCCCTGTTCCTCCTTCGTTAATTCTAAAATAGGTAGACAATTCCATAGGACAACGTACTCCTTTTGGAATATAACAAAAAGAACCATCTGTAAATACCGCAGAGTTTAATGCCGCATAAAAGTTATCTGTTCTTGGGATAATAGAACCCATATACTTTTTTACTAACTCTGGGTGTTCTTGTATAGCTTCAGAAATAGGCATAAAAATAATCCCTTTTTCTGCTAGTGTCTTTTTGAATGTAGTTGCTACCGAAACAGAATCTACAACAATATCTACAGCTACATTTTGTAATTTCTTTTGTTCATCTACAGAGATGCCCAATTTTTTATACATTTCTAACAAATCTGGATCTACATCTTCTAGAGATTTGTTAGGGTCAGCCTTTTTTGGTGCAGAATAGTAACTTATTGCCTGGAAATCTGGTTTCTCGTAATTTACATTCGCCCAATCTGGCTCCTCCATTTTCTGCCAAATACTAAAAGCTTCCAAACGCCAATCTGTCATCCATTGAGGCTCGTTCTTCTTTTTGGAAATAGCACGAACAATATCCTCGTTTAATCCTTTTGGAAAAGTATCCGATTCTATATCTGTATAAAAACCGTACTCATATTCCTTAGTTTCTAGTTCTTTCTTTAACTCCTCTTCTGTATATGCCATAAGCCCTATTTAAACCCCCAACAAGGAGGAATTAATTAACTTCTTTTTAAATGTTTATAATGAAAAACTTTCTCCACAACCACATGTTCTTTGGGCGTTGGGGTTGTTAAACACAAATCCTTTACCGTTAAGTCCACCAGAATATTCTAAAGTGGTGCCCACTAGGTATAAAAAACTTTTTTTATCAACAACAATACGTACTGCATTATCTTCAAAAACCTTATCGGTCTCTCCTACTTTATTATCAAAATCTAATTCATAGGATAAACCACTACAACCACCACTTTTTACGCCAACACGGACATAATCTTTGGTAGCATCAAAACCTCCCTCGGTCATTAAACCAACAACCCTTTTCTTTGCTGTATCTGATACTTGAATCATAGTTAACTGGATTTATTCTAAATAGTTTACAAATATATGCTATAAGTGGGGTTTTATCATAAAAACTTACATTATTATATTGTATACATAAATAAGCTTTCTTTATACCAGAACTACATAATTTTTAAATCATCTCTATTTCAATACTATAAAAGATAGTATAATAACTAATTAGGATTCTTATTTTTGCACTATGCTAGAAGATAAGAATCAAGAAAAAACAACTTTAGAAAGTTTAGGAGAATTTGGATTAATAGACCATTTAACAAAGGACTTTAAAATAACACATACCTCAACTATAAAAGGCATTGGTGATGATGCTGCGGTATTAGATTTTAAAGATAAAAAAGTGGTTATCTCTACAGATTTATTGGTAGAAAATGTACATTTTGACTTAAGCTATATGCCTTTAAAGCATTTGGGATATAAGGCTGTTATGGTAAATTTATCTGATATCTATGCCATGAATGCCAAGGCAACTCAAATCACGGTATCCATAGCGGTCTCTAACCGGTTTCCTTTAGAAGCTTTAGAAGAATTATATGCAGGAATTGCAACAGCGGCAAAAAAATATGATGTAGATTTAATTGGCGGAGACACCACTTCTTCTACCAAAGGCATGTTAATAAGCATTACAGCAATTGGTGAAGCAAACGAAGAGGATATTGTGTACCGTACGGGAGCCAAACCAAGTGATTTATTAGTAGTCTCTGGAGATTTAGGAGGTGCTTATATGGGACTGCAAATTTTAGAAAGAGAGAAAGAAGTTTTTAAAGTAAACCCAAATAATCAGCCAGATTTAGAGCCATATTCTTATATCGTTGAAAGACAATTAAAGCCCGAAGCTCGTAAAGACGTTACTGAATTGCTTAAGGAGTTAGATGTTCACCCAACTTCTATGATAGATATTAGTGATGGCCTTTCTTCCGAAATTTTGCATTTATGCAAAAGCAGCAAAGTAGGTGTTCATTTGTATGAAGATAAGATTCCATTAGACCCGACGGTAATTTCTGCCTGCGAAGAGTTTAATTTAGATAGTACTACGGTAGCCTTAAGTGGAGGGGAAGATTATGAGTTACTGTTCACTATAGACCAAAAAGAATTCCCAAAAATTAAGGGCAATCCTAACTTTTCTATAGTGGGGCACACTACAGAAGAGAATGATGGTGCTTTCTTAATCTCCAGGAATAATTCTAAAATTCCGTTAACCGCTCAGGGCTGGAATTCGCTCGCCAAAGCATAGATTAAGCTACCTGCTGTGCAGCAGCTCTGTGTCTTTTCTGATAAATAACCTCTAATGTGTTATTTATGTCTTGTAATTCTGGTGTTAATGCCGATAAATTTCCGCTAACATCTGTTGTAACTTCTCTACCGCAATGAATGCATTTGTATTCCTTGATGTGTGAAGTAACTTTTTTAGACACGGAATAGTGGTGTCCAAAAATATTGCATATGACTTTCTTCATAATGTAGGTTTTTTTAGGTGCATTTACACGATTTGGGAATCTATAAACACTAATTTTTTAATTTGGTTTTGGTCTAAAAAAATGTCCATTAAAACACTTTGAAGAGATAACGGCATGTTTGTAATTTTTATTGGCAAAAACAAATAAAATTTTCATTTTTTCGATGAACAACCAGTAATTCGATAAAGGGTGTTTTTACTTCGACAAAAAACACACAACTTAAGTCGTTAAAAAACAAATAGATAGGATGAAATTTATTTTTAAAACCACTTACTCATTTTTTAACAAAAAAATTTGGCCTCTATTTTATTATATTACCAGAGAATACATAGAACATGAATAAAACCAAAGATATTTTAATTACTGCCTTCGCTTTGTTTTCTCTTTTCTTTGGCGCAGGAAATTTAATATTACCTCCTTTATTAGGTTTTAAATCTGGTAACCTTTGGAGCTTAGTAACTCTAGGGTTCTGTCTCTCGGCTGTTGTAATTCCTATATTAGGAATTCTAGCACATGCGAAACTGCAAGGCACCATTTTCGATTTTGGAAAAAAAGTGTCTTCTACATTTAGTTTAACTTATTCCTTTATTATATATGCCATATCTATAAGTTTGCCTTCTCCTAGAACAGCATCGGTAACACATGAGATGGCCATTGCCCCTTTTTTTAACACACCACCCATACTAACCAGTATTGTCTATTTTTCCATCGTATTTCTTTTTGCCATAAATCGTTCTAAAATTTTAACTATTCTAGGAAAAATTTTAACACCAGCTATTATTCTTATTTTACTGTTAATTATTGGAGTCCTCACTTTTTCTTTTGATTTCTCTTTTGGGAATACTTTATTTACCAATCCATTTACAGATGGTATTTTAGAGGGCTACCAAACTTTTGATGCTATCGGAGCAGTAGTTGTTGGGGGCGTAATTATAGTATCTATCCAAATAAAAAACAAAGAGGCTACGTACGAATCTAAAAAATCCTTAATACGAAAAGCAGGTTGGATAGCAGGCTTAGCATTATTCCTTATATATACAGGACTAGTATTCTCTGGTTCTTTAGTACACAATTCCTTTGATGCTGAAATAAGCAGAACAGCTCTTTTAACAGGCATGACCACTTTAAGCCTTGGAGCTACAGGTAATCTATTTTTAAGTGTTTTGGTAAGCCTAGCTTGTTTTACTACAGCTGTAGGGATAGTAACAGGTACGGCTGACTTTATAAAGTCTAGATGCAATAACTCTAGACAAGCCTATATAATTACGGCAATAGTAGGGTGCTTACTGGGAATAGTAATGGGGCAATTTAATGTAGGGTATATAATAGCCGTAGCATTACCAGCCCTGATGTTCATTTACCCTATTACTATTGTTTTAATTTTACTAAATAACCTTCCCGAAAAATATACTTCTGCTAGCGTATTTAAAGGTGTAGTGCTAATAACTATTATTTTTAGCATTCCAGATTTTCTGGGGAGCATTCCTTTTTTAACTCCCAAGCAAGAACTTTTTTCTTGGATACCTCTACAAAAATATAGTATGGGCTGGGTGTTGCCAGCATTGATAAGTTTTATAATTACAACCTTAATTAAGAAACCTATCCATGAATAGATTCTGACTTACCATAGTTCTTTATAATTTCGCCTTCTTTTTCTAAAAGGTCATTCCATTGCTTATCCACATCAATACCTTCCCCGTATTTACGAGCAAAGCCTAAAAATGTGGTGTAATGCCCAGCTTCACTTATCATTAACTCTCGATAGAAAGTAGACAATTCTTCATCTTTAATATTGTCTGAAAGCACTTTGAAACGCTCACAACTACGTGCTTCTATCATTGCAGAAAACAATAATCTATTTACCAATGATTGCTGTCTGCTCCCTCCCTTCATTTGCACTTTAAAAAGCTCATTTACATAACTATCCTTACGTTCTCTTCCTAATTTGAATCCTCGCTTTTTTATAATCTCATGCACCATTTGAAAATGCTCCAACTCTTCTTGTGCTAGTGCTAATAAATCTGTTACCAAATCCTCATGTTCCGAATTTAAAGAAATAATGGTAATTGCATTCGTTGCCGCTTTTTGCTCACACCAAGCATGATCTGTTAATATTTCTTCAATATTACTTTCGACTAAGTTAGCCCAACGAGGGTCCGTTTCTAATTTTAAACCAAGCATAATTATAACTTTTTATAGGTTAACAAAGGTATGGTATAACCTTAATAATTGTTTGCTCTATAGAAATAAAACACAACAGCATTCGAAACTAAAAAAGCCCCTATATAGGGGCTTTTTTAGTTTAATTTTTTATCTATTCATCAATTCTTCAATCTCCTCTACCTCAATTGGAATGTTCTCCATCAAATTAAAAGGTTCTCCATTTTCCTGAATAACTACATCATCCTCTAAACGAATACCCATCTTTTCTTCTGGTATATAAATCCCAGGTTCTACCGTAAAAACCATATTTGCTTTCATAGGAGTCTTTAATGCGCCATAATCGTGCGTATCTAAGCCTATATGATGACTGGTTCCATGCATAAAATATTTTTTATATGCCGGCCAATTTTTGTCTTCTTGTTGCACATCGGCTTTATCTAACAAACCTAAACCTAGTAATTCTGATGTCATCATTTTTCCACATTCTTTATGGTATTCTGCCCAAATAGTTCCTGGAACTAACATCGCTGTAGCTTCATTTTTCACTCTTAAAACAGCTTCATAAACTGCTTTTTGCCTTGGCGTAAACTTTCCATTTACAGGAATAGTTCGGGTTAAATCGGAAGAGTAATTAGCATATTCCGCAGCAACATCCATAAGGATTAAATCGCCATCTTGGCATTGCTGATTGTTT
>NZ_JADGES010000067.1 GCF_016744255.1 Maribacter sp. | reverse complement strand
TTACCTGCTAGCATTGTTTTTAAAGCATCTTCTTCTGTTGCTTTAATGTCTGCTTGTAAAGCGGTTAACTTAGTTAAAGAAGCAATTAATGGAAAACCTTCGTATTGATAGTTAATCCAATCTTGCTTAGTTTTATCTCTCTTTAAGACTTTACCATTTTCATCTCCAGTTTCAAACCTAGAAACGATAGTAGATTTCATGCTTTTTGGAGCAAGAGCTGCAACTTGAGTACGATAGTCTGTAATTCTTTTTAAGAATTCTTTACCACCTTCGGCAAGATTATCTCCTTGAAAGAATTTTTGATCTAGGTAATCTGCCTTATCCATTACTGCATAATCCGTTGGATCTTTAACGCCTTCCATCATTTCTGATTTTAGACCTTCCAAATAATCATAATACTCTTGGGATAATGTTTTGATTTTCTTTGCACCTTCATACACTTTTCCGAATTTCTCGGTGTTTTCTGATGCTTTAGTTTCTAAACTTCCTAGGAACAAATCGTTGCTCGCTGTAGTTTTCGCGTTAGAAGCTTCCATTTTAACATTCATAATACCGAATGCTGCAAGTACTTCTTTACTCATATTTAGGGCCAGCATACAAATGAAAACCAAATACATTAGGTTTACCATTTTCTGACGTGGTGACTGTTTTCCTCCTGCCATGTTTTTTCTAATTAGATTTTATTATTAATTTGGGGTTATACTAATCTCTAATTAGTTTTTACTCATTGCAGATAACATTCCACCGTACACTCCATTTAATGAAGATAGGTTCGTAGATAGAGATGCCATTTGATCTTTTAATGCACTTGCATTCATTACTACTTCTTCATTTACAGAAGCTTGCTTGCTTGCACTTTCTAATTGTACTTTGTAAAGACTGTTTAAAGACTCCATCTGAGAGGCAGCATGTACCATTTCATCCGAATACTTTTTAGTAGACTCCATTGCATCTACAGTAGGCGCTATTCCTTTTGCAGCTCCTTCAAAGTTCTTAATACTAGAACCTAAGCTCTCCATTAAGTTAGCATCGATACCAGCTTCTTGTAAAAGGTTATCTAACTTTTTAGATAATGAAGCATCCGCTTCTTTTGCTTCTACTGCATCATTAGTTACTCCGCTAGACATACCACCTGCTAATTCTGGGTATACTAAAGACCAATCGTATTCGTCGTCAATAGGCTCAAATGCACTAATAGCAAAAATAAGTGCCTCTGTAATAAGACCTACTGCTAATAATAATCCACCTGTTAATGGTCCAAATTCCCAGTGAAGAATTTTAAATAGAGCTCCAATAATTACAATAGAGGCTCCAAGACCATAGGCCATATTAAATAATTTCTTTGTTGATTTTGACTGTGCCATAATTTAATTTAATTTAAGGTTTAATAAATAATAAAGATTTGGTTAAAATTTGATACTTGTGTATTTAAATATACTTGTTAAAATAATTCTTATTTGGTTGCATCTTCCTCACCCATGTAATCTTGTACGGTTCTAAAACCAACATAACTACGTGCTGAATCTGCATATTCATAATCTCTGGTACTTACCTGTAGGAAATAAGCAACATCTTTCCATGATCCACCTCTAATAACTTTTCTTTCGTTACTACCATCACCACCATTAGGGTTCATTGTAGATACATACTCGTAAGAGTTAGGGTCGTAGCTAGAGTTTGTCCATTCGGACACATTACCAGCCATGTTATAAAGATTAAAGTCATTAGGCTCGTATGCTTTAGCTTCTACCGTATATAATGCTTGATCGGCTGCATAATCCCCACGTTGTGGTTTAAAGTTTGCCATAAAACATCCTGTATCACTTATTACATAAGGCCCACCCCAAGGATATGTTCCTCCTTCGATACCACCTCTTGCAGCATATTCCCATTCTGCTTCGGTAGGTAATCTAAACTTATTTACGAACTGAGCTCCTTTACTCTTTTGATCATCGTTTTTATACTTTGTTCTCCAGTTACAAAAAGCTTGTGCTTGCTTCCAAGTAATCCCAACTACAGGGTATTCACTATACGCATCATGCCAAAAGTAATCGTTGTGCATTGGTTCATTATACGAATATTCAAAATCGCGAATCCATACGGTTGTATCTGGATAAATTTCTAACTCTTCATGACGGATAAAGTCTTTTCTACTTTTGTTCCCTTTTCTAGAAGCACGTGCTGCAGCTTCAATATCCATCCAACTATACTTATACTTAAGCTTAGTTACATCTACTGTTCTTTGCCCGTTATAAGACTCTTCTTCAGGTATATAAAGAGAATCCATAACTTCTGTATAGTATTCATCTGGGTATTCTGAAACATCCCAAACTAACTCTTCGTCTTTATTTAAAGCTCTTCCTTCAGAACTAGTTTCGCCCATACCAGAATAATTATCTAACATGTATTTGTCGTAAACTGAAATTTTGGTGGTATCTGCATCTTTAAATACAAAATCGCCTATTCCTCCTTCTTCTGGACCAATACCTAACTCGTCTGCAAGAATTGCTAATTTTGTTCTAGTAATAGAATCTTTAACCCATTCTACAAATTGGCGATATTCGCTATTTGTAATTTCCGTGTCATCCATATAAAAAGAACGAACGGTTACTGTCTTGGTTGGTGCGTTGAGAACTTTCGCTTGGTCCTCTTCACTCTTACCCATAATAAAAGACCCTCTTGGGATCAATTCCATTCCATAGGGTTTTTCTGGATACCATTTCTTTCCTTGGACTCCAACTAGCTCTCCTTTAGTTTTAGACCCACAACTGGTGAGTAAAAAAACAAACGCTATAGATGATAACAATAGCTTCTTCATACTTTAGGTTAAATTTCGATTATGGTTAAAAATTGCAAACACAATTGTTTATTCTACTCTCTAAAACTACGATTTGAGTAAATTATTGTATTGTACTTGTAATCCTTTAAAAAAATTTTATTGTTAATTGAAGCCTTTTTTATAGGCCTTAAACCACCTTTCAGGAATATTTTGATTACATGCATCTAAATAGTCCTTTTCTGTGCATGGTAATAACGCAGGTGAATTTGTTTTAGTATGTGAAGACAAAATAGATGGTACTTCTACCCACCATCTTTCTGTTAATAAACTTTTATGAAAAATGAGTTCCTCATTTTCATTGGGCACTATATACTTAATAAAATCGGTATTAGAGTATGGAGATTCTGATATTCTAAAATTAAAACCTTCCACAAAGTACCACATTATTTGTGCAATAATCTGGCAAGATTGTATGGTGTTTTCCATCTCGTAAATACCAAATACGCCTACCTTATCGCTGATACCAGCATATCTGGCAATAGCACATATTTCTCGTCCAGTAAATCCATTAGGTGAAAAATTCTCTGAAAAACAAATTTCACTTGCCTTAATAGAACGAACATCTAGGCTTACCATGTGTGCATTTCTTAATACGGGTTCTGCTAAAGAAATATCATTAAACATTTCTCCTAATCTATAAGAGTCGAAAAACAAACGTTCCATTAAATCTAATTCTTCCTGAGCATTAAAATAACTCTGGTACCCTATATTAGAAAAGTTGAATAAATTATTTGGCTTATCGGTAATAATTTTACTCATATAAGAATGTGAAGATATCAATTCATCTTCCATTCCAAAATCGAAACGGCTATCTACAGCCACCAAGTTAATCATGTCTTTTAAGCCATCGAAAGCTCTATATGCAGCATAGGTTATATCTTGAGTTGCCCCAAGTATAATAGGCACTACATTTTCCTCAATTAAACCCGCAACAATTTCTTTAACTACAAAATAGGTGTCTTCTACCGATTCTCCTTCTTCTATATCGCCCATATCGACGATCGTAGAGTTCCAGTTTCCAGACATTAGTTTATAAAACTGAATTCTAATAACGGAAACATCTAATTTTTCTGTTTTCTTTTCAAAAGCGTTTCTAGACTCTTTTACTCCCAAAATAGCGATAGAGGCGTTTGCCAAGACTGGCAATCCATCTCTCTCGGTATGTACATGAATGTTTCTCCCTAAAGCCTGTTCTGGCAATAGCTCACAATGAGCCATAACTTTATCCTCTACAGGCACTAAAAAATCAAACGCCATATTTATTTTTTAGCTTTTGGTTTTGCCTTCGCTTTTGGTTTCGCCTTAGCTTTTGGCTTAGTTTTTGCTTTTTTCTTTGGTGTTTTTGCTTCAATTAAAGCTTTCGCTTCTTCTAAAGTCATAGCAGCGGCATCTACTGTTTTAGCAAGTTCTACTTTAATCTTACCTTTTAAAACATTATGCCTTCCCCATCTTGCTTTTTCAATACGTATACCTTCTTCTTCCCAGTTGTGTACAACTTTATCTATCTCTTTCTGCTTTTTAGCCTCAATCAATTCCTCGATATCCGCTTGTGATAGAGTATCAAAATCGTATTTTTTGTTTACGTTAATAAACATTCCATCCCATTTAATAAAAGGGCCAAAACGACCTACTCCTTTTACTACATCTTTATCTTCATAAGAAGCTATCGGAGCATCTGCTTTTTGTTTCTCTACAATAAGCTCAATTGCTCTTTCCATAGTAATATTCATGGCACTTTCATCTTTTGGTAAAGAAATAAACTTTTTACCAAAACGAACATACGGGCCAAATCTACCCACATTAGCAGCTACTTCTTCACCTTCATAAACGCCTAAATCTCTTGGCAGCTTAAAAAGTTCCATCGCGTCTTCAAAAGTTATACTTCCAAGGTTCTGCTCTGGCAACAAGCTAGCAAATAATGGTTTTTCTTCTTCTTCAACAGTACCAATTTGTACCATAGGTCCAAATCTTCCTAAACGTACGGAAACCTGTCTTCCCGTTTTAGGATCTTTACCTAAAATACGTTCTCCACTTGCGCGATCTGCATTTGCCTCTACATCTAATACCGTAGGATGAAAATCTTTGTAAAAAGCTTTCATTATTTTTTTCCAATCTTCTTCTCCACTGGCTATTTGATCAAAATCTTCTTCTACTTTGGCAGTAAAATTGTAATCTAAAATAGTAGCAAAATTGCTTACTAAGAAATCCGTTACAATCATACCTATATCTGTAGGTACCATTTTTCCTTTATCGGAACCGACTGTCTCTGTAAGGTTTTTTTCTTCTACCGCATTAGCCTCTAATACCAATTGCGTATATTTTCTTTCTACACCCTCTATTGTACCTTTTTCTACATATCCTCTATTTAATATAGTAGATATTGTTGGTGCGTAAGTAGAGGGTCTACCAATTCCTAATTCTTCTAATTTCTTAACTAAAGAAGCTTCTGTAAATCTATACGGTGCTCTAGAAAAACGCTCTGTAGCTGTAATATATTTATTATTTAATGCCTCTCCTACCTTCATTGCTGGCAGCATCCCTTCTTGTTCTTCTGCTTGATCTTCATCATCAGAACCTTCTAAATATACTTTTAAGAAACCATCAAATTTTATAACCTCTCCATTAGCCGTAAATTCTTCGGTATGGGTATTGGTTTTAATTTTTACATTGGTTCTCTCTAACTGGGCATCGCTCATTTGCGAAGCAATGGTACGTTTCCAGATAAGTTCATATAGTTTAGACTGATCTCTTTCTAAAGAAACCGATGAACGTAACATATCTGTAGGTCTTACTGCTTCATGGGCCTCTTGTGCTCCTTTAGATTTACCTGTAAAGTTTCTTATGGTGCTATAATCCTCACCATAATTCTGAACAATAGCATCTTTCGCAGCCTTCACAGCTTCTTCGGAAAGATTTACACTATCTGTTCTCATATAAGTTATGAGTCCAGCTTCATATAACCGTTGGGCTACTTGCATGGTTCTACCCACAGAAAAGTACAATTTCCTTGCTGCTTCTTGCTGCAAAGTAGAAGTTGTAAAGGGTGCTGATGGTGATTTCTTAGCTGGTTTTTTATCTAAGTTTCCGACTGAAAAATTAGCACTTATGTTTTTATTTAAAAATTCTTGCGCATCTGATTTTGAAGTAAAAGTCTTATTTAATTTTGCCGAAAAAACATTCCCTTGCTTCGTAATAAACTGAGCAACAACCTTATAAGAAGCAACAGGTGTAAAACCCTCAATACTACGTTCTCTTTCTACAATTAAACGAACAGCAACAGATTGTACTCTACCTGCTGAAAGTCCTGGTTTAATTTTTTTCCAAAGAACAGGTGATAATTGATACCCTACCAAACGGTCTAATACCCTTCTGGCTTGTTGCGCATTTACCAAGTTATAATTTATTTCCCTTGGATTTTCAATTGCTTTCTGAATTGCTGACTTAGTAATAGAGTTAAAAACAATACGCTTTGTCTTGTCTTTGTCTAATTTTAGCTCTTCTGCTAAATGCCAAGATATAGCTTCCCCCTCGCGATCCTCATCACTCGCTAGCCATACAGTTTCTGCTTTTTTTGCTAAATCTTTTAGTTTTTTAACTAAAGCTTTCTTATCACTGTCTACTATATACTTAGGTTCAAAATCCTTGTCAACATCGACACCTAATTCTTTAGAAGGTAAATCAGCGATATGACCAAAACTGGACTCTACTTTAAAATCTTTACCTAAAAACTTCTCTATGGTTTTTGCCTTTGCCGGCGACTCTACTATTACTAAATTCTTAGCCATTCATTAGTTTTTGAAGCTACAAAAGTAGTTGAATTTTTTAATTAAATGTGATACCTTATATATATGTATAAAAAAAAGCCTCTTAAAAAGAGACTTTTTCCTTATTGTTAAGCCTCCTTAGTTTAACGCTAAAGTGCTGATTAATTTAATGTTATTATTTAAATATTCATATTGATACAGAACCTCATCTCCTACCATTAACAATTGATTTTTCATAGGAATTACATCAAAAGTGTCAATATCTTTAAAGTGATTTAGTTGTTTTAAATCTTCAATGTCCGATTTATCATACACTTTTAATCCAGCACTTCCATCGCACACAAATAATTTTTCATCTTTAATTCCAAGTCCATAAGGGCTTTCTAAAGCATAGGTTTCTGCTAAAATAGGATTTGCTATATCCGAAATATCTACAATAAACAATCCGCTTTCTGTTGCTCCACAGGCATTACCACCTCTTAAAGTAACATAAGCGTAATCGCCATCTACCACCACAGGGTCGCAGGCTGTACCATGTTGAAATTCAGAAACAAAAGTAGGAGTTGCCGGTGTAGCAATATCATAAATATACATGCCACGCATGCTCCCTAAAAAAAGATAATTTCCTTTGTTGAAAATTGTCTCTATATCGAACCCTGCATACACATCTTCTAAATCTTTTGGGTTACTTAAATCCTCTATATTAAAAATATTTATAGTATGGCTATCTACCGCATATAAATAATCATCTACAATCTTAAACCGAGCTAAAGAACCGCCTTGACCTACGGAACCCGCATCCACTTCATTTGCAAACATAATATCTGTTCCTCCAAATCTCTTTTCGTAGTCTTCTACTAGGCGTCTTTCTGTAACGGTTTCCCACCCTATAATAATTTCATTTTCAGAATCTAGGTTCCCATACTCATAAAAATCAGCTACTGGCCAAATTACATTATCTCTTAATACATTTTTTAGCCGATTTACTATCTTAATATTATGGACATCTGATATATCTAAAACCATTAAATCTGTAAGACTATCCGCATACAGATAATCATCCTTTACAGAAATATCCACATTTCCTGCAATTTTAATAAACGCTATTTTTTTTGGTAAAGAAGGATTTGTGTTATCTATTACATGTACCCCTTTGTACTTATCGTTTATAAAAATATAGTCTTCATATGCGTAAATCTTCCCTGATTCATCAATAGGCATAGGAGCTATAATAGCTACACCTTCTTTAAACTCCGCTTTTGTCATCTTTAAAGGCTTAGCTACTAAATAATCTGCATATTTACCATCGTCTTCTTTTTCACAAGAAAACAACCCAAAAGAAATAACAACTAGCACTAAGACAATTTTAATTTTCATAACCCCTTGTTTTAATTGGTTATAGATTAGATGCGTAACTTAGTAATTGGTTGCAATAAATATTTTTTCTATTAAAAATTCTGGTATATTTTAGTAAAAATACCGCTGTTATGATCATACCTAACAGCTCCCAAATTCTTTAATAATTTAGTTTGCATAGAAAAAGGAGGTTTTAGAATATCTACTCCACTATTTTTTTTAAGCCGTATTCCTTGGCCTGTAATAATATCGATATTGGCAACATAATTTTTTAAAGGAAGATGTTCTGTTAGAATAAAGTATTTATAGTTCTTTAATTTTTGCAGAAGGTTATTTATTTCGGCATTGCTTAAATGTTGTATTACTTGCCGAACAATAACGCAGTCACCAATTGGTAAAACATCTTTACATACATCTAAACAATAAAACTCTAGATTATCATCTTTAAAAAGTTCTCTATTCCTTTCTATAAGAGCAGGCACTATATCTATTCCTATATATTTTTGGGTATGTTGTACTAATTGTTTTCCTACATTAAAATCGCCACAACCCAAATCGCACACAATCAATTTTTTATTAAACGAATTTAAAAACGTTGTAACTTCTATTATATATGGCTCTACCACATCTAACGCATGGGATCCCATCCCAGAATAAAAATCACTAGTAGCCTCTCCTCCCCATAACTTTTTCTCGTAAATTTGATTCATAACAGCCTTTGTAGGCCATGGCTCTTTCTTGCGTTTTTCGCTCATACTTACAAAGGTAAGCTCTTCCTTTATTTTTCTCAATTTATATATTGTAAGAACAATACGAACTCCTCTTAGGCATGCAACCCAAAGTGTTCTAATTTAATTTTACCAAAACTTTACAACTGTCAATTTGTCATAAATTTGATTTTAGCGTTATCTTTGCTCTTCTTTTAAAACTAAATGAAGCCAAGTAACTCCATGGAGAAAACCATAGACGAATCGATACAAGGAACCTCTGTTTCCACTGAAAATAAAGACAACAACAAGCGTAAACTTTATATAGAAAGTTATGGCTGCGCAATGAATTTTGCAGATAGCGAGGTTGTAGCATCTATATTAACCAAAGAAGGCTTTAATACCACTCAAAAGCTAGAGGATGCAGATTTAGTTTTAGTAAATACCTGTTCTATCCGCGATAAAGCAGAACAAACAGTTAGGAAACGTTTGGAAAAATTCAATGCTATAAAAAAGGAAAGACCACATCTTAAGGTTGGTGTTTTAGGTTGTATGGCAGAACGTCTTAAAAGCAAGTTTTTGGAGGAAGAAAAAATTGTGGACATGGTAGTTGGCCCAGATGCTTACAAAGACCTTCCTAATCTTATTCAAGAAATTGATGATGGTAAAAATGCTGTAAATGTAATTTTATCTAAAGAGGAAACTTACGGAGACATTGCCCCCGTTCGTTTACATACAAATGGAGTTAATGCTTTTGTTTCCATTACTCGCGGATGCGATAATATGTGTACCTTTTGCGTAGTTCCTTTTACCAGAGGAAGAGAACGTAGTAGAGAACCACAATCTATTCTAGAAGAGGTAAAAGATTTATGGGACAGAGGCTACAAAGAAATAACCTTACTAGGACAAAATGTAGATAGCTATTTATGGTATGGTGGCGGACTAAGAAAAGATTTTGATAACGCATCTGAAATGCAAAAGGCAACAGCTGTAAATTTTGCCAATTTGCTAGCCACTGTAGCCGAAGCACAGCCAAAAATGCGAATCCGTTTCTCTACCTCTAATCCGCAAGATATGACGCTAGAAGTTATCCGGACCATGGCCAAATACAAAAACATTTGCAAGCATATTCATTTGCCTGTGCAAAGTGGAAGCAATAGGATTCTTAAAGAAATGAACCGGTTACATACGATTGAAGAATATTTTATATTAATAGACAATATTCGCCAGATTCTTCCGAATTGCTCTATTTCCCAAGATATGATTACGGGTTTCCCAACAGAAACAGAAGAAGACCACCAAGACACCCTAAAGGCTTTAGATTATGTGAAATATGATTTTGGGTATATGTACGCCTATTCCGAAAGACCAGGAACTATGGCAGCCAGAAAATTAGAAGACGATATTCCAGAAAAAGTAAAGCAAAGAAGATTGGCAGAGATTATAGCCTTACAAAGAGGTCATTGCCAATATAGAAGCCAAGCGCATCTTGGAAAAACAGAAGAAGTACTAATTGAGGGAACTTCTAAAAAATCGAAAAACGAATGGATGGGAAGAAATTCTCAAAGTACCGTTGTTGTTTTTCCGAAAGAAAATTACAAAATAGGCGATTTTGTAAATGTAAAAATTGAAGATTGTACTTCTGCTACTCTAAAAGGTAAGGCAGTAGGCTATTCAGACAATAACTAAGATAAATTGGCATAAAAAAGTATTCTATGGAAAATATACAAGCCATAAAACAGCGATTTGAAATCATTGGCAACGACCCAAAACTCAACCGAGCTTTGGAAAAAGCCATACAAGTTGCACCTACCGATATTTCTGTTTTAGTAACAGGAGAAAGTGGCGTTGGTAAAGAAGCTATTCCTAAAATTATACATTCGCTCTCCCACAGAAAACACGCCAAATATATAGCTGTAAACTGTGGAGCCATTCCAGAAGGCACCATAGATAGCGAACTTTTTGGACACGAAAAAGGAGCATTTACAGGAGCTACATCTACCCGTAGTGGCTACTTTGAAGTTGCAGATGGAGGAACCATATTTTTAGATGAAGTAGGCGAATTGCCCTTGACAACACAAGTACGTTTATTACGTGTATTAGAAAATGGTGAATTTTTAAAAGTAGGATCCTCACAAGTACAAAAAACAGACGTTCGTATTGTAGCTGCTACAAACGTGAATATGTTTGAAGCCATTAAAAAAGAAAAATTTAGAGAAGACCTTTACTATCGTCTTAGTACTGTAGAAATAAATATTCCGCCGCTTAGAGAAAGAGAAGATGATATTCACTTATTATTTCGGAAATTTGCTTCCGATTTTGGACAGAAATATAAAATGCCAACTATTCGTTTAGATGAAAATGCGGTGCAACTACTATTAAAATATAGATGGCCAGGGAATATTCGTCAACTCCGTAATATTGCCGAGCAAGTTTCTGTATTAGAAGAAAAACGTAATATTTCTATAGCCACTTTAAACGGGTACCTTCCCAATGGAAACAGTAACACTTTACCTGCGCTAATTGACAAGGACAAGAAGGAAAGCGACTTTAGTAACGAGCGCGAAATTCTTTATAAGGTTTTGTTTGATATGAAAGGAGACCTTAATGACCTTAAGAAGCTTACCATGGAGTTGTTAAAAAACAACGACACACAGAAGGTTCAGGAAGAAAATGAGCATCTTATTCAAAAAATATATGGAGACAATGATGACACAGAAACACCTAAAGAAGAAAACTCTCCTTTACCCATTCTACAGTTACCAGAACCACAAATAGAAAATAATTTTGAAGCTTCTATCATAGACGATAAGTATCATTTTGCAGAAGAAATAGAAGAGGAAGAAACCTTATCTTTACAAGAGAAAGAGATTGAACTTATAAAAAAATCTCTAGAACGTAATAGAGGTAAACGCAAGGCTGCCGCCTCAGAGTTAGGCATATCCGAACGCACATTGTATCGAAAAATTAAACAATACGATTTATAAACTTCAGGAATGAATTTTTTATTAAAAACTAAAAACAGAGCGTTAATATTACTTCTTGCATTAAGCATAAGCAGTTGCGGTATCTATAACTTCACAGGAGGTAATCAAGGTTTAGCAAAAACTTTTCAAGTAAACTATTTTCAAAATTATGCTTCACAAAGCCCAGGCTCTACTTTTGAACCAGGCATGGATCGAGATTTTACGCAAGCATTGCAAGAACGCATAATGAACCAGTCTAGCTTAGATTTAGTTAATAACAATAACGCCGACTTATTGTACGAGGGCGAAATAACAGAGTATAGAATTTCCCCTATGAGCGCAACAGCACAACAAACTGCTGCACAAAACAGACTAACAGTAAGAGTAAAATGTAGGTTCTTCAATAAAACTAAAGAAGATGTAGATTTTGAACAAAATTTTTCTTTTTTCTACGATTACGATGCAAACGTACAGTTAACAAGTATTAAATCTGAAGCACACGAAGTTATTTTTGAACGTATAACGCAAGACATTTTTAATGCATCTTTAGCAGATTGGTAACTCCTTATGAATGTAGAAGACTTTACATATCTATTAAAAAATCCGGATAAGGTTGTTAACCCTATTCAGACCAATCAATTAGAAGAAATTATTAAAGAATACCCTTATTTTCAGGCCGCAAGAGCATTACACTTAAAAGGGTTAAAAAATCTAAATAGCTATAAATATAATAATGCTTTAAAAATTACTGCTGCATATACTACAGACAGAGATG
Source organism: Maribacter sp. (assembly GCF_016744255.1). Taxonomy (GTDB): domain Bacteria; phylum Bacteroidota; class Bacteroidia; order Flavobacteriales; family Flavobacteriaceae; genus Maribacter_B. Next base: position 6,821 of record NZ_JADGES010000067.1, on the reverse strand, counting down.
TGCTTTTTAACTTTATAACAAGCAAAGACTTTTTACAAAACACAAAAAAAACATCTACGCCTCTAAAAAAAATTGATCTAGCAGATTTAAATGTTACTGCAGAAGAAATAAAAATACCTATTAAAGAAATACCATTAATAGAAGAATCGGAAGATAAACCTCTACCCCAGGATGCTAAAGACGCTAATAACATTTTAGACCCTGCATTATTTAAAACCAAGCAAGAGGAAGTAAGTCCTAACTCCAAAAAAGAAAACACAGAACTTACAAAAACCTCCAAAGACACTTTAGAAATAGGCTCCCCTTTACCTTTTAACCAAAAAGAAAAACATTCTTTCGCTGAATGGCTACAACTTACTTCTTTTAAGGAGATTAACAGAAAACCCGAGAAGAATAAAACTAAGAAAAAAGCAAAAGAAAACATTACCGCAAACCCCGTAATTAAAGATTCTAAAAAGAATAAATTTGACCGAATCGATCAGTTCATTGCTAAGAAGCCGAAAATAATTCCACAAAAAAATCTATCTGAAAAAATAGATATCAAAGCATCTACTACTTTAGATAAAAATGAATTAATGACGCAAACTTTAGCCAAGGTTTATTTGGAACAAAAAAAGTATAAAAAAGCCATCCAGGCTTATAAAATATTAAGTTTGAAATATCCAGAAAAAAGTAGTTTCTTTGCAGACCGAATTAAAGCGGTAGAAAAATTACAACAGGATAATAATTAAGTACAATGAGCACGTTTTCCATTTTTTTGATTCTTATAATCATCGTATGTTTCTTACTAATATTAGTAATAATGGTGCAAAACCCTAAAGGTGGCGGACTTTCTTCCTCTTTTGGCGGAGGTGGCCAACAAGTTGTTGGTGGCGTTAAAAAGACTGGCGATTTCTTAGATAAAAGTACATGGACATTATCTGCGCTATTAGTTGTACTAATTTTAGCTTCTAACATTGCACTAAAAGGAAACTTTGGCACTGCAGACTCTAAATTATTACAAGGAGATGATATCGAAACTATTGTCCCTGAGGAGACTGCTCCTGCAGAAGTTACAACACCTGCTCCAGCAACAGAAGATGCTACACCGACAGGCGAGGAATAAAAAATTACATTACAACATATAAAAATGCCAGCTTTATGACAAGCTGGCATTTTTTGTTTTAAATATGGCAGTAAATTAGCAATGGCATAATTACTGCCTAACTTAACCTAGAATTTAATAAACAAATTAAAAAAATTATATAATGGCTAAAGTAAACATTCAACCATTAGCAGATAGAGTTCTTATTGAGCCAATGGCTGCTGAGACCAAAACCGCTTCTGGAATCTATATCCCAGATACCGCTAAAGAAAAACCACAAAAAGGAAAAGTTGTTGCAGTTGGCCCAGGAACCAAAGATGAAGCTGTAACTGTAAAAATTGGAGATTCTGTCCTTTATGGAAAATACGCAGGAACAGAATTAAAATTAGAAGGAACAGACTATTTAATGATGCGCGAAAGCGATATTTTGGCAATAGTCTAAATTGCTTTTAGCTATTAGCCTTTTGCTTTTAGCTTCTATTAAAACAAATTATAAAACCAAGCCGACAGCAAAAAGCTAGAGGCAAAAAAAGTCTACACAAATGGCAAAAGATATAAAATTTGATATTGAAGCAAGAGATGGCCTTAAAAGAGGTGTCGATGCTTTAGCAAACGCAGTAAAAGTTACATTAGGACCTAAAGGAAGAAATGTAATTATTAGTAAATCCTTTGGAGCTCCTGCAGTTACTAAAGATGGTGTTACTGTTGCAAAAGAAATAGAATTAGCAGACCCATTAGAAAATATGGGTGCGCAAATGGTAAAAGAAGTAGCATCTAAAACCAACGATTTAGCTGGTGATGGTACAACAACGGCAACTGTTCTTGCACAAGCAATTGTAAAAGAAGGTTTAAAAAATGTTGCTGCTGGCGCTAATCCAATGGATTTAAAAAGAGGTATCGACAAAGCAGTAGAAGCTATTGTTGAGGATCTTGCTAAGCAATCTAAAAAAGTAGGAGATTCTTCTGAAAAAATTAAACAAGTTGCTTCTATTTCTGCCAACAACGACCATACTATTGGCGATTTAATCGCTAAAGCTTTTGGAAAAGTTGGTAAAGAAGGTGTTATCACTGTTGAAGAAGCTAAAGGAACAGAAACTTATGTGGATGTTGTAGAAGGAATGCAGTTTGACAGAGGGTACCTTTCTCCTTACTTTGTTACCGATTCGGAAAAAATGATTGCCGACTTAGAGAGTCCCTATATTTTATTGTTCGACAAGAAAATATCTGCAATGAAAGATTTACTTCCTGTATTAGAGCCTGTTGCTCAATCTGGAAAACCTCTTTTAATTATTGCTGAGGATGTAGATGGCGAGGCTCTTGCTACTTTGGTAGTGAACAAATTAAGAGGTTCTCTTAAAATAGCTGCCGTAAAAGCTCCAGGATTTGGAGACAGAAGAAAAGCTATGTTAGAAGATATAGCAATCTTAACTGGTGGTACTGTTATTTCTGAAGAAAGAGGATTCTCTTTAGAAAACACAACTCTAGAAATGCTAGGTACTTGTGAAAAAGTTGCTATAGACAAAGACAATACTACAATTGTTAATGGTGGAGGCGATGCTAAAACTATAAAAACAAGAGTAAACCAAATTAAGGCTCAAATAGAGACTACAACTTCAGATTACGACAAAGAAAAATTACAAGAGCGTTTAGCTAAATTAGCTGGCGGTGTTGCTGTTCTTTATGTTGGTGCTGCTTCTGAAGTAGAAATGAAAGAGAAAAAAGATAGAGTTGATGATGCCCTACATGCAACCAGAGCTGCTGTTGAAGAAGGTATTGTTGCTGGTGGTGGTGTTGCTTTAGTAAGAGCAAAATCTGTTTTAGGAAAAATAAAAACTGAAAACGCAGACGAAGAAACTGGCTTACAAATTGTTGCCAGAGCCATAGAAGCTCCTTTAAGAACTATTGTAGAAAATGCTGGCGGAGAAGGTTCTGTTGTAGTTTCTAAAGTACTAGAAGGCAAAGGAGATTACGGATACGATGCTAAATCTGAACAATATGTTGAAATGATGAAAGCTGGTATTATTGATCCTAAAAAAGTAACTCGTGTTGCTTTAGAGAATGCTGCTTCTGTTTCAGGAATGATTCTTACTACAGAATGTGCATTAACAGATATTAAAGAAGATACCCCTGCTATGCCTCCAATGGGCGGTGGCGGAATGCCTGGCATGATGTAGATAACCGGAAGGCTATATACAAATAGGTATAAAATAAAACCCGTATTGAAAATGTTCAATACGGGTTTTCTATTTTTAAGAACTAACTCCTAATGTTTATCCCCATGTTGCTCACTATCATCTGAATTATCCTCTCGGTATTTGCAACAAGGATGCACACTATCGTAAGCTTCATCTGTAGCTTTTAACTCTTTGGTATCGTGCCCAACAGCCACAAGAGCTGTTTTTATTTTCATAGGGTTCGTTTTACGCTCATCCACAATTAAGGAAAGCTGATGCGAAGGAATATCCCATTGCGCATACTTAACTCCCTTACAACTTAAAGCTGCCTTTTCTATTCGCATTTTACACATTTCGCACTTTCCATCTACCTCGAAAGACATTTTTTTATTTTTCTCTTGAGCGAAAGTTGTTATCGTTGTTAGTACAAATGCTACCATTATTTTTTTCATCTTGTTATATTTTACGTCAAACCAAATTGGCCCAACAAGTTACTAAAGTTTAAATCTAAATCCACCATAAAACATACGACCCATAATTGGTGCATATACCATACTAGTATCAAAATTAGCGCCAAAAGGATTATCACTTCCTAAAATAGGATTGTTTTGTGTATAATTCGTTAAATTTTCTCCTCCTAAATAAATTTCAAACTTCTTAGAAAACACTTTTGTTATTTGCGCATTCATTAAACTATAAGAATCCGAATACTCGTTTAATTGATATGCTATAGGATTAGAGCTTGTATTTGGTAGGCGCTGCTTCCCCAAACTGTGCAATGTATAATCCATCCGCCATTGAGAACCATTTTCTTTTGGAGTAGTATTATATCCCAAATTTGCAAAAAATCGATGTTGGGCTTGTAGTGGCTTTTGTAAAGAGCCGCTTTTATAATCTGTCTTTACATCGTAATACTTATAAGCGGTGCGAAACTCTACATTCTTTAAAATTTTATGATTTACCTCTAGTTGAAAACTATTTGCATAACTCTTGCCATCTAAATTATAAAAAGAAATTTCCTGAGGGTTTTCCCAATCTACCACAATCTGATTCTTAAAGTTAGTTTTATAAAAATCTATTGTAATATTTCCTTTTCTCTCTAACCAATTAAATCCTTGCAAAAAACTTACTCCATAGTTCCATGCATCTTCGGCTTTAAGACCATAAACATTTCCAGATGTTTCTTGTATATTAATTTGCCTTGCCGAAGCAAAAAGCTGCTGATTCTCCGCAAATATATTAGCTGCTCGTTTACCTCTACCCACAGACCCTCGAAGACTAGCTTTCTCCCATGGCGTATACCGCACATGCAATCTCGGAGTAATAAAACTACCCAAACGATTATGTGTGTCTGCTCTTAACCCAGCAGTTAAACTTAACTTCTCCAGATTAGTAAAACTATACTCAAAAAATGCCCCGACAGAAGTATCTACTCTTGAATAATCCGTAACATTAACCATTTCGTCATAACCATCATAAGCAAAAGTTATTCCCGTTTTAAACTTACTCTGGGTATCTCCTATAATAGAATTAAATAAAAGATTAGAATAGATACTCTCATGGTTAATATTGTACTCATTAAATCCAAAATAAGAATCTTGTTTATGAATACTATAAGATGCCTGAAAACCAAAACTCTGAAATGGCATTTCTGGAAACACATAACCCAATTTCACAGAAGTATCAAAGCGACGGGTATCTATTTCGCTCCCCCATGCATTGGTAGTAAATTTATCTGTGTATGGGTTAAAATTAGATTCCCCAACTTGTTTTTCATCATTTAAAAAACGCACATTAAAAAAGCTTACCCACCCCATTTCTGGGTTTTGGTATTGCCAACGGCTCATTACATTTAATTGGTTAGCTAAAGGAGCATCTAAAAACCCATCGGCATTACCATCTTCTTTTTGATCTCTTCTATTGGCATGAATATAAAGACCTGTACTTAATTTATCGGACAACTTTTTATTAAAATGAGTGTTGAGCTCTAGCCTTCCATTCTTATTTCCATAGCCATTAATAAAAATAGCATTATCTGTTAGCGGTTTTACTAATTCTGTATTTATTTGTCCCGAAATACTTTCATAGCCATTCACCACACTACCCGCTCCTTTAGTAATCTGTATACTTTCTACCCAAGTACCTGGCGTAAATGTTAAGCCATAGGCCTGCGAAGCTCCACGAACCATAGGTATATTCTCTTGTGTAATTAACAGATAGGGACTTGTAAGACCTAACATTTGAATCTGTTTTGTTCCTGTTAAGGCATCCGAAAAATTTACATCAATTGCCGGATTCGTCTCAAAACTTTCAGACAAATTACAACAGGCCGCTTTAAGTAATTCTGCACTATTAACCGTTATAACATTTTGCGCACTAAAAAATGTTTTCTGCACAGCATCTCTTTTCTGCTGAACCACTACTTCATCCAAAGCATTAGACGGCTGTAAAAAATGATGTACTTTCTTAGGAGCATCAACTAGCAATGTATCCGATTCAAAACCCACATAGCTAATTACCAATTTATTATATTCTTTTAAATAAGGGATAGAAAATAACCCTTCTGCATTAGTCACTGTTCCTGTTTGCGAGTACAGCCAGTACACATTAGCACCTTCCAAAGCTATATGTTTTTCTGCTGTATTAGCTTCCATAACCATCCCCTCTACTCTATCCTGAGAAACACAGAATAATGGTACCATTAAGGCAATTATAAATAAGTTCCTCATGATTTATAAATTAAGGTATTGAACTAACATAACGATAGCCATAACTAACATAATGGCATTTTCTATAAATGTAGCTTCCGTCATTGGTAGTTTAAGAGCTGTTCCTAAACATGCACAACGTATACTTTTTTTATCTAACAAGGTTTTAATTACACCAATAGTGGTTATTCCTAAAACGATAATAGTCAACACCAACGCCATCGGTATCTGGAAACGCATTAAGAAAAACAAACCTAAGGTTAGTTCTACAAAAGGATACACCCATCCATAAGCAGGGATTAGCTTTGCCAATGGGTCATACATTTTAAAACTTTCGGGAAACCCCTTTAAATCTAGCAACTTAAAAAAGCTAAAGACAATATAGAACAGTCCCATAAAATCTAGCATTGCATTTGCCGTATTCCATTCTCTAAAATTTAATAAGAATGCGGCTGAAAAAAGATATAAAAATATTAATAATAATGGTTTTAGTTGCTTCAACTTAGAAACACTTTCTTCTCCTTGCACTTGCCTTTCCGACTCAGAAAAACTTATCGTTTTTTCCACAATTGTATATTTACTCCCAAGAGCTGATTGTAAAACCTCTACACCTATTAGTTCTTTTGTAATTAGGCGAGCCTCTGAATTTTCTAACTGCACCTCTGCATTAGACACTCCTTCTATTTCGAGAAGTTTTTTTGTAACGGAGGCTACACAGCCACCACACGTCATTCCGTTTATATTATATATTTTTTCCATTCTTTATTATTTTTGATTTATTATTTGTTTCCGAAGTAAGAGACAGGAAACAACAAAACGCGACATGGGAATTTTCCAAATCACGAAAACTAATTA
>NZ_JADGES010000163.1 GCF_016744255.1 Maribacter sp. | reverse complement strand
AGTCCTTTGTTCTAACATAACCCAAAGGTAGACCTTTTTAGAAGCTAAAGCGAAATGCACTAAAGTGCATAGTTTTAACTATTTTTGAGACCAATAAAATTACAAAAAATAGGCAGGGTTTAACAACCCTGCCTATTCTATATTCTTTCCATATTTTAAACTACTTAAAATATTTTTGCCGCTAACTGAACTCTAGCCACTTTCAGTGACGGATTCCAAAGTGTGGTAGCCGAAACAGGGATTCGTAAATCTAAAAGCTTTAATGTTTTAGAGGCTGTTAAACCAATATTCACCAAATCAAAATTCTCTTGTCCATCGCCATATAAATGAGTGTCCCCATTAAAAGAAAAAGCACCACCAACAAAGGCTTTTAGATCCACCTTACTCTCACTAATTAATGGATAAGAAGCTTCTACATAAGTAGAGTATCGCTGTTCTAAATCACCGCCTTCTAACTGAGCATCTCCTCTTCCATAAAGCAAAACATCTGCCTCTAGTCTCAAAGGAAACTTTTCTCCAAAATTATAAGAGGTTCTCAAATCTAGTAAATGCCCTGTAGAGTTTTTATCATAATCCCACGCATCTGGATCCACTGCATTTCTTGTATTAAACAAATCCCATAAACCAATAGAAAAACCATTACTAGCATATTGCATGTAGTAATTTATCTCCTTATAGTGTGTTCCATCGCTATCATTAGAAAACGCCATACCTCCCCAAAATCCTCCAGTAAAACTACCAGATTTATTTAGCTTTATAGTTGTAATTACACCTAACATTGGCTTATCTGTAATTATTAACCCTCTCCACAAATGGTTCGTTTTTAAATCTGCAGAAAAACTAATAGGACTATCTTTTAGGTCCTGCCTCTCTTCTTGTGCAATACTTAATTGACAAAAAAATACTGCTATAAATATTACTATTACTTTTTTCATTTCTTATTTTTTTAACGTACAAATCAACTATTTACAATAACAAAGTATATAAGGTGGCTGCAATTATTGCCCCGATAATTGGCCCCACAATAGGAATCCAAGAATAACCCCAATCACTACTTCCCTTTACAGGTAAAATAGCATGCATAATTCTAGGACCTAAATCCCTTGCTGGGTTAATAGCATAACCCGTAGTGCCTCCTAAAGACAGCCCTATTACCCAAACTAAAAATGCTACTGGTAATGCGCCTAAAGAACCTAAGCCAACCTTAGCCCCTTCATCTATACCTAGCTCAATACTTGGGCCTGCGATATAAAAGATTACAAAAACCAAAACAAAAGTTCCTATAATTTCACTTATCAGATTAGATACCGTATTTCTTATAGCCGGCCCTGTGCTAAAACAAGCAAGTTTACCACCTTCATCTTCTGTAGCATTAAAATGGTCTTTATAAAACAACCATACTAAAAATGCACCTAACATTGCTCCCAACAGCTCTCCTGCTAAATATTCAGGAACTAAATTCCACGAAAGTTTACCCGCGGTGGCTAAAGCAACTGTTACTGCTGGGTTTAAATGAGCTCCACTATATGGACCCGCTACCACTACACCAACATATACAGCTAAAGCCCAACCAGTAGTAATAACAATCCATCCTGAATTATTACCCTTTGTTCCCTTTAACACAACATTTGCTACTACCCCATTCCCTAATAAAATAAGCAACATGGTGCCTAAAATTTCTGCAACTAAAATTGACATAATTTTATATTTTTTTGGTTAATTACTTAGTTAATCTTCTATCCAATTTTGAGCACATTTTACAGCCTTATGCCAGTAATGCAACAAGTTTTCAACTTTTTTTGGATCCGCTTTTGGATGAAATTCTTTATCCACTACCCATTGCGATTGAATATCATCTACACTATCCCAATACCCTACTGCCAACCCTGCTAAATAAGCCGCACCTAATGCCGTAGTTTCTAATGTTTTTGGGCGTAGTATTTTAAACCCGAATAAATCAGATTGAATTTGCATTAATAAATCACTTGCTGCTGCACCGCCATCTACCCTAAGCTCTATACTTTTTTCTCCAGCATCTGCTTCCATAGCTTTTACTATGTCATACACCTGAAAAGCAATCCCTTCTAAAGTAGCACGCGCAATATGCGCATCTGTAGTTCCTCTTGTAATTCCCAACATAGCACCACGTGCATATTGGTCCCAATATGGAGCACCTAAACCTGTTAAAGCTGGCACAAAATAAACTCCACCATTATCTTCAACAGTCTCTGCTAAATGATTTATACCTGGTGCTGTTTTAACCATTTTTGCACCATCTCGTAACCATTGAACTGCCGCTCCACCAACAAAAACACTACCCTCTAAAGCATAGGTTATTTTTCCGTTAATTTTCCAACCAATAGTGGTTAATAAATTATTCTCGGAGTACACTGCTTTCTCCCCAGTATTCATAAGCAAGAAACACCCTGTACCGTAAGTATTTTTAACCATTCCTGGTTTTGTGCACATTTGACCAAATAATGCTGCTTGCTGATCCCCTGCTATACCTGCGATAGGAATTTTTGTAGAAAACAAAGTTGTTGCTGTAGAACCATAAACCTCACTACTTTCCCTTACGGTAGGCAACATGGCTTTTGGAATATTAAAAAGCTCTAATAGTTCCGCATCCCATTCTAACGTATGGATATTAAGCAACAATGTTCTACTTGCGTTGGAAACATCGGTAATGTACATATTACCTCGTGTTAACTTCCAAATAAGCCAAGTATCCACAGTACCAAAACACAATTTTCCGGCTTCGGCTTTTTCTCTTGCACCCTCGACATTATCCAGTATCCATTTTACTTTAGTTCCAGAAAAATAAGCATCCAACACAAGCCCCGTTTTCTTTTTAATCATGTCCGTATGCCCCTCAGCTTTTAACTGATCACAATATTTAGCTGTTCTACGATCTTGCCAGACAATAGCATTATATATAGGTTCACTTGTTTCTCTATCCCAAACAATTGTTGTTTCTCGTTGATTTGTTATACCAATAGCCGCAATTCCTTCCCCAGATACTCCTTCTTGGGCAACTACTTCGGCAGCCACAGAAATTTGCGAAGACCAAATTTCATTTGGATTATGCTCTACCCATCCTGGCTTAGGAAAAATCTGTTCAAACGGTTTTTGCGAAACTCTCACTATTTCTCCATTATGATTAAATAAAATTGCTCTGGACGACGTTGTGCCTTGATCTAAGGCAAGTATTAATTTATTTTTCATTATGTAAATATTTGATGGTTGTTATATTTCTTTTTTCAATTCAAAATGTAATTTGATGTTACTTCTATATAATCTGCCACTTGCTTCTCTTTCCAACTATCATCTCTTCCTAATTCAGAAGCCATTATATCTGCAACTTTTGGAGCCATTTTTATACTCTCCCTAGCATCTAGCAATTGGCATCGGGTTCTACGTGCTAAAACATCTTCTACAGTACGAGCCATTTCATTCCTAACAGACCAAATCACTTGTGCTTCTATAATATTTAAAGAAGAACTCAGGGACTTATTCCATCCATTTTCCTTAGACAGCTCCAAAATATGTTTCTCATCACTACCATAGGTATACAAAGGGTTTGTGATATCCACATTTTCTTTATATCCGTGTATTTTTAAATGTTTTGTTTTAGTTGGAATATGAGACCAACCATGGTTTTTTTCCGCTTTATTAACCAGATCTTCACCCATTTTTCTAAAAGTGGTCCATTTTCCTCCAACCATCGTTAAGAGACCAGATGCTGATTTATAAATTTTATGGCTTCTAGATATCTCTTTCGTTTTCTTTCCATTTCCTTTTGTAGCCGCCAAAGGACGCAAGCCTGCAAAAACACTTAAGACATCACTTCGTTTGGGTGCTTTAGTTAAATATCTCTCCGCTGTACTTAAAATAAACCCTACTTCTTCTTCTAACGCTACAGGC
>NZ_JADGES010000066.1 GCF_016744255.1 Maribacter sp. | reverse complement strand
TTAAAATTTTCATCCTTTCGTAATTTTTTTAAGAGATCATCTGTGCTTTCCATTTTATTAGCATATCCAAAACTTTCTTTATCTCCATGCCCATCATCTGTTCTTTCTTCAATCATATATAATTGATCTCCGAATTCATCCGTATAATCCTTTATAACTTCTTGTTTAGGTATATAATACAGAACAGGGTTTGTATGGTAAATATTTACCGCATCTGACAATACTCCGACTGTAAAAGGAGCATAAGGATGCGATCCTGTATAAAAATCTAACAATAGAGATTCTGTATACGTATCTGTAAATTCTCCTACAACGTATTGTTCCTTAAACGCCATTGCTTGTAAATAGACTTCCGCACTTTTACGCAAGGCACGCATAACATATTCTTGTCCTTTTTTATTTACAAGTCGTAAGGATTTAGATTGATGACCCCCTCCTTTTCTCATCACTTTTAAACCTCCAAATAGCGTGTCTAAGTTTACTGTCGGCGCGGAAATTTTTGTAGCATAAACATCTCTATAACGCTCTCCCCATAGCCATTTATAAAAGTCCGACTTAGAAACCTCATCTTTGCTATAAATAGATGCTTTTACCGAAGATGGAAAAGGTTTATCATATTTTTCGCTTTGTATAATATTATCTGGAGGCAATACCTGTGATTGATATAAAAACTTCTCTTTTCCGTTTTTAGAAACTCCATAAAAACGAACCATCGATGAACCATCTTTAAAAACATCTAATACAGCATACCCCATTCGGCCTGTAGAAAACTTACTCCCATTTAATAGCCTAGAACCTTCTGATTTTGCGCCACCACCACTAACAATTTGCGGGAGGTTTTCTTCTACTATATATTGTAATGTATGCTCGTGTCCCGATGTAAAAATGACTTTTTTAGAATATTGGGCTAAGGTTACAAGTCTGTTTTTTAATTCTCTGTATTTACGGTTATTCATATCTTCTACAGAAGCACCACTAGTTTTACGTAATACATTGATAAAACTACCTATAAAAGGAAGTGGAATCTTTGAATGACTAGGGTATATATTTTTCTTAAACGATGTTTGCCCCCCATGCACACCATAACTAAACATAGGATGATGTATAGCAATTATAGTGGTCTTATCTTCATTCTTTTTAATTAACCCCTCTATTTCTTGAAAAAACTTTTCGCGACCTTTAATTTCGCAGTTATCATTAATATTTGGGTGTTTATCCCAATCTGTTAAATACCATTCTGAATCTATAGCCAACACTACAACTTCATTACTTATTTCAATCTTCTTAATAGGGCATCCATCCTCTGGAAAAAAAACATCTTTGCCCCCTAAAGCCTTTTCAATATACTCTTCTTCTCTTTTTAACCCTCTAATCCCTTCGCTATACCAATCGTGATTTCCTGGAATAAAAATGGTATTACCTTTATATTGTGATAATGTTTTAAGTTGCGCATCTAGATGGTTCTTGGCATTTAAGAAACCCTCTTTATCTTTTTTTTTACTTGGAAAACCTGCTGGATATATATTATCTCCTAAAAAAATAGCAGTACTATTTTTATCTGCAGTTGCAAGTCTTTTCTGCCATAGTTTTAAAGCTGGGTTTAAATCTCCCTTTGGGGATAACCCTGCATCACCTATTAAATAAAATGTATGCTCTTTTTCTTTAGTAGTAACTATATCAACCCTATTTTCTAATACTCCAAACTTGTCTTTTTTTGTAGCACAACCCCCTAAAACAAATATTGTAACTAACAATATGTAATATTTTCTCATAACTATGCTCTTCAATATAAAAATTTGTAATTTGGGAATTATTCTAATCTGTAATTATGTCGCAAATAATTGTAAAAACTAAACAGTTTGTTGAAGATTTATTATCTAATAAATTGGATTCGAACTTTCTTTATCATAATCTGCGGCATACCCAACGGGTAGTTAAAAGTACTAAAGAATTATTAGATTCTGTTGATTTATCTGCTACAGAAAAAGAAGTACTAACACTATCTTCTTGGCTACACGATACTGGCTACACAATGGGCTGTGACAAACATGAAGAAAATAGTTGCAAAATAGCACGTAAATTTTTAGAATCGGTTAATTACGATGATGCTTTAATAAGCAATGTAGAAGCTTGCATCATGGCAACCAAACGCTTTACTGAGCCACAGAACCTACAAGAAAAAATTATTAGAGATGCAGATGCTTCTCATTTTGCTCAAAATAGCTATTTAGAAACTTCTGAATTTCTAAGAGAAGAATTGAATTGCTTAAATCTAGCTAATTACACCCAAAAGGAATGGTTAGATGCTAATATAAAAATGTTTAGAAATGAACATGAATATTATACCGATTATGCTAAAAAAAATTGGCAACCAAAAAAAGACAAAAACCTAAAAAAATTAATAAAAGATAGAAAAGCCGATAAGGCAATCGCCAAAAAAGAATTGCTGAAGGCTAAGTATAAAAATGAAAGTCCAGATAGAGGTATACAAACTTTATTTAGAGTAACACTTAGAAATCATATTACCCTTAGTAATATAGCAGATACCAAAGCAAACATTTTACTATCTGTAAACGCTATTATTATTTCGCTAGCTCTTTCTAACCTCATCCCTAAATTAGATAACCCTTCTAACAATTACCTTATTTACCCAACCGTTATTTTTGTAATATTTAGTGTTATATCTATGGTTTTAGCTGTCTTAGCAACAAGACCAAATGTTACTAGCGGAGAATTTACAGAGGAAGATGTAAAACAAAAGAAAGTAAATCTTTTATTTTTTGGTAATTTTCATAAAATGAAACTAGAACAATATCAATGGGCAATTAATGAGTTAGTAAAGGATAAAGAATATATATATTCATCTTTAACAAAAGACTTGTATTTTCTTGGGCTTGTTTTAAATAAAAAATACAAAATTTTAAGATGGACATACACCATTTTTATGATTGGCATGATTGTCTCTGTTATTGCTTTTGCTGTGGCTTTCCATTATTTTGGCCCCATAAGAGTCTTAGCAACGTAATGAACGACCTACTACTTTAATTCTTCCATTAAGTCCTCGTAAGTATAGGTTTTTTCTTCCGATTTATCTGTTTTATATAAAATTTCTGCTCGGATTGCTTTTAATCCAGAAACACCTTGTAGACCTTCTATTTCAACAATTTCTATATTGCTTGTAAAATATCCTTTAGATTTTAAAAATCGGATATATCGTAAATACTCTAACTCATCTTTTTTCTGAGAATAGACTATAGATAATTTACCTGTTTGCGTTAAACGCTCTCTTGTACCTTTAATATAAGATTTGTCTATTCTCTTTTTTATTATTTCATACCTAGCATTATAAGTGCCATCTACATCAAACTGTTTTTCATCCATTCTAAAACGAATAGATAATGATGAATTATGAACTAAAATAAGGGAAGCTACATCTAGTTTTATTGGTAAATCTTTTTTAAGACAGTAATGTACATTTTCCATTTCGCACATAACTTGTAACTGCCAAAGGCGCAAATTATTTAAATACAAGGAATTAAAGACTTTCCCATCTGCAATAGAATCGCCAATATACATGTTATGCTCTATACCATCTGTCTTATACCTTTCAAAATAATGAGGAAACATCTTTTGTGCTTCTAACTGTTTTTTGTCTATAACCGATGCCAGTTTTTTGTTAATCAACGTTACACTATCATCATAGTTTTTTCTTTGAAAATAGTAAGACTCTGTTTCTACATCTATATTTTTTTCATATTTAAGAATCTGTTTCTTTAAATATGAATCTGTTTTTTTTATATGACTAAAAATGGGTTTAATTTCTTCATTAACAAAATCAAAAACACTTTGTTCGCTATTTGTGTATAGCATTTCTTCTATGCTCTCTAAATGGTTATTTACTCTAAAAATAAGTTCTTCGTAAATTGGCAACTTATTTTTTTCCCATATAGTAGTTAGCACTTTATTTATCTGTGAAAGTTGCGCTATTAAATCTTTCTGAATTGCATTATTCCTAGCTTGCGAAGAATCTTTTATATCTATTTGCCCGTATAGAGGAAAAATATCTTTAAAAACAATCTCTTTAAAAGAAGGCTGTTCTCCTTCTAAACCAGCGACCATAAACCTTTTAGCTTCTTCTTTAAATCTCCAATACACCGAAGAATGAACCGTAGTACACTCGTGCTGAATTATGGCATCTATTAAGTTTTCTTCTTCCTTAGAAGAACGCATAACAGCAGAAACAATAAAAGGCATTATATCATTAAATTTCTGGGCATTAACTCCGTTTAACTCATTGACATTCGTAGAAACCAACTCTATAACTCCTAATAGCTCTCCGTTATTTGCTATTGGAGCAAAAATTGCACTTTTTATACCTTGTTCTTTAAGACTTTTAAATGGCGCTTGCCCATTAGACTTTTTATAAGCATTATCTACATCTGGAATTGCAAAAAATTCGTTTTCTTCTATTAACTTAGTATAAGAATTTGGACATAAAGCTTCATTACAACATTCTAATTCTTTATTGTACAGCATAAAACTATCCATCTTCTTTCCTAAGATTTTCTCAAATCTTTGACTAGCAGAATTATAACCCACAAATCCTACCCTTATATCCCGGATATTAAAAAAAGACCTAAAAGTATCTTGCAGATTTTCTACAAAATTGTCTTTTGTAGTTTTATCATTAGAAATTAAACTCGACTTAATTTCTGAAATAGATTGTTCCGCGGTAACATCAAACAAATTAGAGATTACAAACCCTTTAGAGATAAAACTATTGGGCGGTATTTTCTCTTTCCAAAGGTCTATATTATCAAAATTCTCTAATAACTCATTAACATCTTCCTGTGTTAAATCTTTGGCTTTATCTGTAGGTATTAGTTCTATAAAATCTGCATTATAAAGAATACGGTAATGTCTTATAACTCCGTTTATATCTGGAATACTATAAAAAAGTGGACGTCTAAAATCTAAATTAAAACCATAATAAAAATTTAAAATAACCGTACAACCAAGAATATATGTTATTGCCTGCGGTAGTCCATTAATTTTTAATTCAAAATCTGGCCCTGCATCTTTCAATATCTTATCAAAACGAGCACTCTTATTAAATATAAGATCGTAGTAAGCTAATGATGCTACTTTTATTTCATTATCTCCTAAAATGCTAGAAAAAGTATCTTGTAATATTATCTTAATAACGTCTTTGTACTTTTCTAACAAATTAAAATCTGTAAACCCCTCTCTAAGCTCAGGGTATGGTGCTTGAACATCTAGAATATATTTAGCCTTGTGAGCTAAATATTCATCATCACTATTTGCCATTTCGTCATAATGTTGCAACAACTTGTTGAAACTTATTAATCTTACCAATGGAAAATCTTCTCCGTGTACTCCAACCATGTCTTTCTTTCCTTCCATAACAGACTACAAAAATACAAAACCTTACGTAGAATTTTGTTAATGCAAATTACTATCTATCTGATATCTTTTTTAGATATTTATGAAAATTTAGATTATGTCATCAAATTCTAGGTTAACCAGAGCATACAAAAAAGCCAAAGTGGTTCCTTTTGATGATAACTCTAAATTTATTCTTTTTAGTGATTGTCATAGAGGCGATAATAGTTTTGCCGATGATTTTGCTAATAACAGAAATATTTACTACCACGCATTAAGACATTATTTTGATGAAGGCTTTCATTATTGCGAATTAGGCGATGGAGATGAGCTATGGGAAAACTTATCTTTTAAATCTCTTTTTGAAGCCCATAAAGATGTTTACAAACTACTTAAAAAATATCATTTAGAAAATAAATTGCATATGCTGTGGGGCAATCATGATATGGTTTATAAAGACCCTAACTATGTTAAAAAGCATTTATCTAGCTATTTTGAACCTATTGACGAAGTAGATAAAGAACTATTTAAAGATATTGTTTACAACGAAGCCGTTGTTTTAAAACACAAAGACACCAACCAAGAGATTTTCTTAACTCACGGACACCAAGCCGATTGGTGGAATTATACTTTTTGGAGATGGGGGAGGTTTTTGGTACGGGTACTATGGAAACCTTTACAAGTATGGGGAATAGCGGACCCAACTAGCCCTGCCAAAAATTACACGGAACTAATAAAAGTGGAGAAAAGAATTAAGAAATGGATTCTTAACAACAGCCTAAAAATTACTATTGTAGGTCATACCCATAGACCACGATTTCCGGAACCTGGGGATATTCCGTTTTTTAATGATGGTAGTTGTGTACACCCTCGAAGTATTACTGGAATTGAAATTGAAGAAGGAAATATTTCTCT
The DNA here is from genome assembly GCF_016744255.1 of Maribacter sp. Taxonomy (GTDB): domain Bacteria; phylum Bacteroidota; class Bacteroidia; order Flavobacteriales; family Flavobacteriaceae; genus Maribacter_B. The sequence goes on along the minus strand of NZ_JADGES010000066.1, from coordinate 13,073 downwards.
AATAAAATGGCAGATTGCCACCAAAAATGATGGCACTCTGCGCATTGTTAGAAAAGTTCTAGAGGGACCGCAAAAAATTACGAACTACCAAACCAAAGGCTAGAACAAATTATCTATTTTAATACAAAATTAATTGGTACACTATAAGGAACCGTCACAGCTTTACCTCTTTGCATTCCTGGTGTCATTTTAGGTAAACTGGTTACTATACGGCTAGCCTCTTTTTCTAATCTTGGGTCTGGGCCTCTAGTTTTTACTCCTACTATCTGTCCTTTATTATTGATAGCAAAAAGAACAAATACTCTTCCTTTAATTCCCATTTCAGCAGCACTCTGTGGATAGCTAAACTGTTTTTTTACATGTGCTTGAATACCATCTGTAAAACACTTTTTACGTTCATTATTGGTTTTATACTTTTCACATCCAGGGAATATTGGTACATTCTCAATAATAGCAAAAGGAACACTAATATCTTCCTCTTCCTCCCCTACTTCAACATCACCTACCTCTAAAATTGGAGCATCTACTATTACATCTTCATTAGATTCTGAACTTTCAATAATAGTTTCTTCTATTTCTTCCGTATCCTCTACTATTTCAATAATTTCTGGAGCAGAAGGTGGTGGTGGTGGTGGTGGTGTTTTTAATGCCTCGGTTTGTGGTACATCTTCATCCAAATCATCTGCTACATTTAGCATTTCAACAACTAAATTATCTTTAGCATATGTTTTGTACTCCAAAGCTCTCCAAGTTACGAATAGCACTATGGTTAGACCTATTACAAAAAAAAGGCCACTGTCTTTATTTAAATCTGCTTTTGGGTTTTTTTTGACTTCCATGATACACTGATTATTATTTACAATAAAGGTACATGCTATATAAAACTAGAAACATGATTTTTGTCAGGTTTAACCCAAAAACACAGAGGTTTCACTTGCAAACCAACAACAAGAAATGTTCTTTTTTTGATAATTTAATAAAACAATGGAACTTAGATCCTCTAAAATAAAGAAAAGGCATTACATATAGTTTCCTATATTGCAATGCCCTCCTTACTAATGCTAGAAAATAATCAGTGTGGATTTATTCTATGCACTAGAAAGTAATATATCATCAAAATTTATTCCCTCAATTGGTTTTATTCGTTGGTTTTTTTAAATCCCATTCTATTTTTTGTCCTAATTTATAAGACAAACCTGTCCTATCATATGAGCAGTAATAGCCTCATCAAACCCTTCATTAATTCTACAGCTTACTTTTTCTCCATTACGAGTATTACTTAACCATTCTCTTACATGCAAAAAAGTAGAATCTACACATGCAACATTTATGTTTGTCCACATGAGCCACTTATCGGCAAAATATTGAGAAGTAGCTGAAACAACAGCGTCTGGAATATTTACCTCTGGATTATACTGATAAATTGGTGTTGGTAATTGAAAAATAACTAGACATGCAGCTAATTCTATCAAATTTTTATTTATGAACCAATAACTGCCTTCTACATTTAATTGCGTAATCCAAAGAATGGAAGGGTGATTGTGTAGAAATCCTTGAAAAGATGCTAAATAACCAAATGAAGTCCATTCTGGGTTATATAATTTTATAATGCCTTCATAAAAAAAGTGACACCCAATAAACAGCCGTAATAGAACAACACTCTTTGTTAAATAATTCTCATTTTTAATGCTAATCATTCTGGCTTATTTAAAGTTAAAAAATACTCTATGGCATAAAAAATATACTTTGCTATCTACTCTATCAAAACTATATTTATCTATTAGAGAAACCAATGATATTTATCAGGATTACTAATTTTAATTAATCTTGTCCGAACTTTGCTCTAACCATTATTATTCTATAATAAAACACAAACCATGCTTAAAAAAGCATTCTGTATTGTATTAGTATCTCTCCTGTCTATTTCTTGTTGGAAAAATAAAAAATAATTACTTTCTCCTATAAATTTAAATTCCAAGCAAAAAACCTTTTAACTACGCTTTAATACCCTATGGCAGGGTATTTGTTATATTTACTGCAAATTAGCCCAAGCAATATGATGCCTATAAACAAATTATATTTTATTTCTTTTTTCCTGTTGGTATTTTCTTGGGGTAATGCACAAACAGATTTACCTACAGAGAACCCTCTAAGTATTAAAGCTCAAGAAAATGACACCAAAAGCAAAGGCCCTATTCTTAATATTCCTTCGGTAATAAACAAACCCCAAATAAATATTAAAGACTCTTTAGGGAGAAGACCTGTAAAGATGCTACCCGACAGAAAATTGGTACAAGCTGGTTATGGCCTTAAAATAGACCCCAAAATAGGTGTAAAGGAAAAAGAAGGTTCTAAAAATCATTTTGGAGATCAGTATTTGGGTGATGTAAAAAACAATGGGGAATTTATAGGTATTGTTTGTCGTGATCATGAATTTGTAGATGGAGATAGAGTCAAAATTTGGGTTAATGATGTAGTTGCAGACCCCAATATTCTTTTAACTGCTAGTTTTAAAGGTGTTAACGTAGATTTAAAGAAAGGTTTTAACAGAATAGATTTTGAAGCTTTAAATCATGGCTCTTCCGCTCCAAATACAGCCCAAATTAATGTTTATGATGATAAAGGAGAGTTAATTTACAGCAATAAATGGCTTTTATCCGCTGGCTCAAAAGCCACGTTAATTATTACCAAAGAATAAACAAATCCCTAATTTTTAGGGCATAAGGAAAATGATGAAATTTAGATTTTTACCACTTTTTTGGTTTCTATTTTATATTCTGATAATTACACTTATAAAATAAACTCCTGTACTTAAATTAGAAACATCTACGTTCTCTACGCTGATTTCTATAATTTTAGAAGCATAAACTTCCACACCATAACATCTATTACAGCAATTATATACCGTGTATTAAGTTTATTACTAACCGTTGCATCTGTAATAGTAGGATTAGAATATAGAGATAACTCTACTCCACTAGAAGTTGATTTACCCGCAACAGAACTATCACAATCTTCATTATAAACAGCTCCTTCTGGCTCGTACAAAAAAGAATTGGCAGATGCTTTTTCAATATCTTCTACATTAACCTCAACACACTGTATCTCATTACAAAAGATTGTTCTATCTCTTTCCCTTAGTGTAAGAAAAACACCTTTAAGCTTTAAAGCTGGTAAAAATTAATCTAATACCCCTGGAGAATACGTTTTTTGGGCGTTCTTTAAAACATCTTCCTTATAAAAAGAAACATCCTTAAATAGCATATCTGCATAAGGCTGTGCTTGGTCATTAAAATGTGGTGATTTTGGATTTCCACTTTGACCGCCAGCAAGCATACTTTTTGCTTTTACTTTCTTTCCAAATTCTACTACTGCAACAAAACTATTACCGCGCGTACCGTATATTTTTTTTGTATTATTATTATAACGTGCTCCATAAGCTGCTAAAGCCCCCCAACGACCCGATGCAAAACCAACAGGAATACTAGGTTCATCATCATTAAAAGGCTGGCGAATATCCCCATTTAAACGTTGGTAACGATTAACTTCTCCCCATGGCTTCTTCCAGGTGCCAAAATCCTGAGTTAAATCATCTAAAACTGCTTCAAAAATTCGTAATTTTTCTGCGGTTGGAGATTCATTCCCCCAATAGGTAACTCTTTCCATTGGTGTTAATCCCTTTTCATATTTCCCCTCGGCATAATATTTAGTACCATAAAAATGAGCTAAGGTCATAGCAATAGAAGCTTTTTCTGTTTTAAAATCCCATGTAGCCAATATATCTATAGCTGCTTGTAATTTTGGGTTTCCATCATGGCTTTCGTAATATGCTTTTACTAAACCAGGAATCAAAGCTTCAAAAGCTGGTAAATAAGGGTCATGAGCCAATTCTATAAGTCCATCCATTGAAATATCTTTTTTCTCCTTTAAAAGATTAATAGCGTGCACGCCTCGAAAATTTTCTCTACCGATAGACATATAATTAGGGTAGTCCTCTTTTTTTGGGCTAAATTCTAACGCCGCTGTATATGGGGTAGAATTACAATTTTGCAACCATCCATTTTTTGGATTTAACAAAAGAATATTTTCATCTACAGTATGCAAACCTTGCCAATCAGTTTTAGGGTTACTCCCATCTACTGGATTAGAAAAATTAAATATAGTATCTCTTTTAGGTACAAAATTTCCATGAAAATAGGCAATATTCCCTTCCGCATCGGCATATACCGTATTATTACTAGAATTTGTTCGTATGTCCATCATTTTACGAAAACCGGCATAACCAGACTGTTTAGTTCTTATAAAAGATTGCTCCAAAGCATTAACCGGATCCCACATCATAGCAGATGCTGTCCATTGTCCATTAACTCTATGTGTAATTGGCCCATGATGCGTTTTATATTTTGGAAAAGCCTTTTCCTTTAGTGTATTCCCTTCTTTATATTTTAAAACAATTTCAGAGGTCTTTACTGGTCGCAACTCCTCGCCATATTGATACAAATATGTATCGTCTACTTGCGTAATTACTTCCGTGTATTCATCCATAACATCTGTATAGGTAGAGGTATGCATCCACCCCGTTTTCTCATTAAACCCCTGGTAAACAAAAAATTGTCCCCAAGTTACGGCTCCGTAAGCATTTAAACCCTCTTCACTAACCACATGTACTTCTCCTCGAAAATAAAAGGAGGTATGTGGATTAATAAGTAGCATAGCATTTCCGGATTGCGTTACATTTCCCGAAAGTGCAATTCCATTAGAACCTTGCGGCTCTGCCATTTCCTTCTTCTTATTTATTTCTATTATCTCAGCCTCTGGTAATTCCATCTGGCTTTCGTAAAAAGCTTCTATCTTTTTGGTGGAAATACGTTCAATATCACCTCCTATAGAACCTTCACTAAAATACATGGGCATCCATGGTTCAAATTTGGTTAGTAGTTTGGGCTTTACTTCTGGGTGTGTGTGTAAATAATAATTAATCCCATCTGCAAAAGCATTGCAAAGCTCTTTTAACCATTTAGGGCTTTTCTCATAATTAGCCTTTGCCTCCTTTTCTGTCATAAAAAGTTTAGCTCGTAAGTCGCTATAAATTGCTTCTTCGCCTTCTACCTCTGCCAAACGCCCTATCGCCCAAATATAATTTTGTTCCACCCTATTAAAATCATCTTCGCATTGCGCATATAGCAAACCAAAAACGGCATCTGCATCTGTTTTTCCATAAATATGAGGCACTCCAAAATTATCCCTTATAATGGTGACATTTGTTGCCTGGGTCTTCCAACGGTTTAAATCTGTATTATTTTGACTTTCCTTTTTGCATGAAAGAAAACCGAATAACAATATTAATAACACATATTTCATAATCATTTCTTTTTATAGTCCCCGTGAAATTAATACACTCTTAAAACAAATACTAATATTTATCTTCTAAAGATCTTCTAAATTTAAAACTCGAATATTTTAAACTACCTTGCAGATTATCCACATTCTACACTATGTCTCATAAAAAAGTTAGCATTTACACTGCTTTTAAAACTATAATTTGGCCTCGAAGAAAACTTGTTTTTATAGGTTTATTATTAATAGTAATAAGCAAAGCTGCCAGTTTTGTTGCTCCACTTTCTCTTAAATATTTAATGGATGATATTATCCCTAATAAGGATATTGATTTTTTAAAGCTATTAGTAGGAGCCGTAATTCTTGCTATTACAGTACAAGCGATTACCTCTTTTTTGTTAACCAAAATACTAAGTATACAGGCCCAATATTTAATTTCTGAACTTAGAGCACAAGTACAAAAAAAGGTGCTTTCTTTACCTATAAGTTTTTTTGATAATGCAAAATCTGGGGCATTAGTTTCCAGAATTATGAGCGATGTAGAAGGAGTAAGAAATCTTATCGGAACAGGATTAGTACAACTTGTAGGAGGAACAATTACCGCAATAGTATCCTTAATTTTATTACTTAGAATTAGTGTTAGCATGACATTATTCACTATCGTTCCTTTGGCTATTTTTGCCGTAGTTGCATTAAAAGCTTTTAAAGTTATACGACCTGTATTTAGAGACCGTGGTAAAATTAATGCAGAAGTAAAAGGTAGACTAACCGAAACACTAAGTGGAGTACGTGTAATTAAAGGTTTTAATGCAGAGACACAGGAGAGTAAAGTATTTGAAGCAGGCGTAGATAAACTATTCCAAAATGTAAAGAAAAGTTTAACCGCAACTGCGTTTATGACTAGCGCCTCTACCTTTTTACTAGGAATTGCTACTACTGGAATAATGGGTATTGGTGGTTATAAAATTATGGAAGGCGATCTTAGTTTGGGTGAATTTTTAACCTTTACCTTTCTGCTTGGTTTAATGATTGCGCCAATTGTACAAATGAGTAACATTGGTAGTCAGATTACTGAAGCTTTAGCAGGACTGGACCGTACGGAAGAGCTAATGAATATGACTCCAGAATCTGATGAAAAAAATAGAACAACCATACTAGATACTATTAAAGGAGATATTGTGTTTAATAATGTATCCTTTGCATATGAGGAAGGTAAAGACGTATTACACAACATTAATTTCAATGTAAAACAAGGCAATGTTGTTGCCCTTGTAGGTAGTTCTGGTTCTGGAAAATCTACCATTGCTGGCTTGGCTGCTACTTTTCTTAATCCTGAATCTGGAACAATTACTGTAGATGGTAAAGATTTATCTAAAGTAAACTTAAATAGTTTTAGACAACATTTAGGCGTGGTATTGCAAGATGAGTTTTTATTCGAAGGAAGCATCCGTAATAATATTCTTTTTCCAAGGCCAGATGCTACAGAAGAAGAATTGCAAGAGGCAGTAAAAGCTGCTTACGTAAATGAATTTACAGACCGCTTTGATGATGGGTTAGAAACTTTAATAGGAGAGCGTGGGGTGAAACTTTCTGGAGGACAACGCCAACGTATTGCTATTGCAAGAGCAATTTTAGCAAATCCTAAAATATTAATTTTAGATGAAGCCACATCTAACCTAGACACTGAAAGTGAAGCTTTAATTCAAAAAAGTTTAGCAACATTAACTGAAGGACGCACCACATTTGTAATCGCACATAGGCTAAGTACTATCCGAAAAGCGAACCAGATTTTAGTAATAGAAAATGGGCATATTGCGGAACAAGGGACACATGATGAATTGATAGAAAAACAAGGGAGGTATTATAATTTATTCACCTATCAAGCTAGAATATAAGTCCTAAATTTCACTTTAGTTTTTATCTACTCTATGCGTAATGCGCCTATTGGTAATTACCGACCTAACTTTTACAGTCAAAAGCGCCGCTATTGATACCAAAGGACAAGAAACCAAGGAATTCGATGCTTGCACTCTATATAGAGTATCGGTTTTATTAATTTCTACATTACCAATAGTAAGGTTTGCTGTTGTTACTCCTGAATAGCTGCCTCCATTGGACAAATTAGAGTAACTAGCACCTCCATTAGTACTCACCTGCCATTGATAAGTGTCTACATCATTTATTACGGAAGAAAAAGTTACATCATCTCCTGCAAAAATTGTTTTGGGACTTGGTTCTGTTATAATGGTTGGATCTAAAACTGTTGTTGTAATCGGGGCACTAAAAGTATCGCAACCAGTTACATTATCCAAAGCCCTTACAGTAACTTCATCTCCATTATTAAGTATAGATGTTGTAAATGTCGCGGTTGTTGATTGCGCTTGAGCGCTTACCCCATTTATGTAAAATTCGTACGCATCACCATCTGTAGCTGTAAAAGTCACACTATCACCATCACAAATAGTATTATCTACATCGCTACTAGTTAATACCGGCTCTGGTGGCAAATTTACCGTAATTGTAAAATCTACAATATCTCCCCAAGGTGTACCTCCAGGCAAATTTGCGCAAGGGTCTGTTGTGGGAGTATTATATACCAAATGTGCTCTACCATTATACATAGTAGGACTTGTTACAGTAGGTGCTACGACAGACAAATCTACATTACAACCTCCTGGGTTAACATAACTACAAGAATCATTAACACTATATTCAAAAACACCATCACAATCAAAATCAAAAAACAAAGTAATATACTCTATATCTCCAGTACTTGCTTCTGTTGCTGTTCCAGGACCTACTTGGATTGTAAAAGTTCTTGTTTGCCCAGAACAAAAAACAGCCCCTGCAATGGAAGAAGGATTAATTTGTTCGTAGTTATTAATAAATGTGCCCGAAGGACAAGGTGCAGGCCCTGGACATTGTCCAAACAAACCTGTTCCAAAGAAAAGAAATACTACTATTCCTAAAAACTGCTGTTGTTTTATATTTCGTTCCATTGTTTAAAAAATAATCCTAATCAGATAATATAAAAATAACCAAGGTGTACCTATTTTCAAATAAATAGTTGTGAACCTCTAATTATTGTATACGAACAAGGATATATGTAATATAACCCTTTAACAAAAACTTAATTTTATGTGATTTTTGATTTAAAATCTTGAATTAGATATACTATTTTGATACCTTTACTTTACCCTATTCTTCCTAAATGAATACCTCAAAAAGCTTAGAAGAAATTGCTGATTTATTACTAAAAATAGCTTCATTATTAATGCTTTCTGGAGCAAATACAGAAAGGGTTAATTTAAGTATCACTCGCTTTGCGTCTGTTTTAGATTGCGAGGTATTTAACCTAACGAGTCAAAAAACAATTATACTAACCATCACCGATAATAAAACTAAAAATAGTTTTACTAGAGTACAAAATTTACCGCCTCATAAAATAGATTTCTCGATTATTTCTGCCATAAGTAAAGCCAGCTGGAATGCAATTAGTAGGCAATGGAATTTTAATGAAATATCTAAAAAAATAGAGGACATTCAGAAGCAAAAAAGGTATCCAAGATATATTGTATTGATAGCCGTAAGTTTTTCGGGTGCAGGTTTCTGCAACATCTTCGGAGGAGATTATCTAAATATGCTAGTTGCTTTTATTAGCACATTAGCTGGACTATTTGTTCTTCAATTTACTCATAAAAAACAATTTAACGGCTATATCAGCGTATTTTTAGCCTCTCTTACAGCATCTATGATCGCCTCTACTGGCATGTTTTATAATTTAGGAGCTAACCCAGAAGCTACATTAGCTACTTCTATTTTATTTTTAGTTCCAGGTGTTGCGCTCATTAATTCTTTTACAGACCTTTTAGATAAAAACGTATTAAATGGTATGGTAAGATTTGTGCATGGAGTAATGACCGTTTTATCTATAGCTCTTGGTCTTTTCTTAGCTATGCTAATATTTCAAATAAAATGATAGAAACCGTACTGAGCTTATTAGAAGTTTCCATTTGGTCTGGCATTGCAGCCGTTGGTTTTGCCATCCTTTTTAACATCCCTAAAAAGGCCATTATTACTGTTTTCTTATTAGCTTTTGGGGCTGGTTTTATTAAATTTATTCTATTAGGTTTTCATAGTAACATTATTCTAGCAAGCCTAACTGCTGCTTCATTCGTTGGTTTAGCTAGTATGCCTTTAGCTCATAGAATTCATCTTCCCCCAGTAGTATTCGCTATACCTGCCGTAATTCCTATGATTCCTGGTTATTTTGCATACGAAACGGTTTTATCGATTATGTCTTTCATTTTTATTGAAGTAGATATTTCTAAAAAAACCATTTTAATGCAGGCAATTTTCTCAAATGGCTTTACCATGCTTTTCATATTAATTTCTTTGACTATTGGTGTGTCTCTACCTCTCTTACTTTTACGAAAAAGTACCGTCAAAAAAATAAACTAAACACAGTTCAATTGCTATTTTTAAGTCCAATTTTTTGGTAAAACTAGCTCTCCGGAGCTAACTCCACTTCTAATCCTTCTAAATCTTCTGTAATTCTAATCTGGCAACCTAAACGACTGTTGTCTTCCACATAAAAAGCTTCTGCCAACATAGCGTCTTCATCATCAGACATTTTAGGAAGCTCATGTTCCGATTTTATATAGCACTGGCAAGATGCGCACATTGCCATACCACCGCATACACCAATGGTACCTTCTGGAGCAAGTTCATAAGAACGAACTACTTCCATAAGGTTCATATTCATATCTGTTGGAGCATCTACCTCATGGGTTACTCCTTCTCTATCCGTAATTTTTATTTTTACGTCTGACATTGAAATTCTATTCTATAATTACTCTTGTCGCTACTTTATAACGAGCGGCAAAAGTACATTTTTTTTAAAAGAGTAGTAGTAATTAATCTATTGCCTTTACAACAGCTTTTGGCGCTTCTTTTTTACTGCCATCAAAACCTGTAACACCACCAACGGTGGTATATTTCATTACATATTTTTTATCTGGGTAAATTCGTTGGTAAGCGCTCTGGCACATTAACGTTGCTTCATGAAAACCGCACAGAATTAATTTTAATTTTCCTGGGTATGTATTTACATCACCAATGGCATAGATTCCAGGAATATTCGTTTGGTAATCTAATGTATTATCGACTTTAATGGCATTTTTTTCTATTTCTAATCCCCAATTTCCAATTGGCCCTAGTTTGGGAGACAATCCAAATAGAGGAATAAAATCATCTACTTTTAATGCTATTTCTTCTTCTTTATTTTTTCTAATTAACACGGTATCAAGCTTCTCATCGCCTTCTAAACCAATAACTTCTGCAGGTGTAATTAAGTTGATTTTTCCTTGGTTTTTTAATTGCTGTACTTTTTCAACAGAATCTAAAGCCCCTCTAAATTCATTCCTTCTATGTACCAAAGTTACTTCCGAAGCTATTTCTGCCAAAAATATACTCCAATCTAGGGCTGAGTCTCCTCCTCCTGCAATTAAAACTTTTCTATTTCTATATACTTCTGGATCCTTAATCATGTAAGCAACCCCTTTATCTTCAAACTTCGTTATATTGTCTAATAAAGGTTTTCTAGGTTCAAAACTACCTAGTCCGCCTGCAATAGCAACTATAGGTGCATTATGTTTTGTTCCTTTATTAGTTGTTACAACGAAAGAATCGTCTTCTAATTTTTCAATAGTTTCTGCTCTTTCCCCTAAGGTAAACCCAGGTTGAAAAGACTTTATTTGCTCCATTAAATTATCTACCAAATCCCCTGCTAATACTTCGGGAAATCCAGGAATATCATAGATAGGTTTTTTGGGGTAGATTTCGGAACATTGTCCTCCTGGTTGTGGTAAGGCATCTATTAAATGGCATTTTAACTGTAAAAGCCCCGCTTCAAAAACAGTAAAAAGACCCGTAGGCCCTGCGCCAATTATTAAAATATCGGTTTTAATCATATAAAAATTACATTTTAAAAAATGTCAAATATATACTTGTCCTTTTCTCCATTTTATGACAAATGTCAGCCTAAGCTATATTTATAACTTCTTCTATCTGAGGAACATATTTTTTAATGGTCATTTCTACACCGCTTTTAAGCGTCATTTGGTTGACACTACAACCAACGCAAGCCCCCTCTAATCTTACTTTAACCGATTTATCATCATCAATGGATATTAAAGATATATCACCTCCATCGCTTTGTAAAAAAGGGCGAATTTCTTCTAGTGCTTTTTCTACGTTTATTTTTACTTCTTCTGATGTCATTTGCTTATTTTTTTACACTAGAACAACCTGCCATAGTTGTTATTTTTATTGCATCGGTAGGTGGTAAGCTTTGATTTCTATTTACAACCTCTTGCACAACACTTTTTGTTAACTCTTCAAAAGCAGCTTCAATTGCTGTTCCGGTTTGCATTGCTGCTGGCCTACCTACATCCCCTGCTTCACGAATACTCTGCACTAAAGGAATTTCTCCAAGGAACGGTACTTTTAAGTCTTCTGCTAAATTTTTAGCTCCTTCTTTTCCGAAAATATAGTACTTATTATTGGGAAGTTCTTCTGGTGTAAAATATGCCATATTCTCTATGATACCTAAAACAGGTACGTTTATAGAATCTTGCTGAAACATTGCTACACCTTTTCTTGCATCTGCTAACGCAACTTCTTGTGGCGTACTAACAATTACTGCTCCCGTTACTGGCATAGCTTGCATAATACTCAAATGAATATCCCCTGTCCCTGGAGGCAAATCTAAAAGAAGAAAATCTAACTCTCCCCAATGTGCATCAAAAATCATTTGGTTTAATGCTTTTGCAGCCATAGGTCCTCTCCAAATTACTGCTTGGTTAGGCTGTGTAAAGAAACCGATAGATAGCATTTTTACGCCATAATTTTCTACGGGTTTCATTTTAGATTTTCCATCTACATTGGTTGCCAGTGGTTTTTCATTAGCAACATCGAACATAATAGGCATTGATGGACCATAAATATCGGCATCTAATAGACCTACTTTAAAACCCATTTTAGCTAAGGTAACAGCTAAATTTGCCGTTACTGTAGATTTACCCACACCTCCTTTACCAGAAGCAACTGCTATAATGTTTTGTATGCCTGGTAACGGTTTTCCTTTTATTTCATTAACCTTATTAGCTGCTGGGACAGGAGCGTCTACTTTTATATTGATTTTAATTTTAGCTTTTTCATAAACCTCTTTATGAATAACTTTTAAAATCTCTACCTCTGTCTTTTTTCTTGCTTGCAGACTTGGGTTATTAATGGTAATATCTACCTCTACCTCATCCCCAAAAACTTGTATATTTTTTATAGCACCACTTTCTACCATATTCTGGCCTTCTCCAGGTACTGTTATTAGCTCTAAGGCTTTAAGGATATCTTGTTTTTTCAACGTCATAATCAAACTTACTTTGTATTCATTCTAAACAACAAAGATAAGACTTAGGGGCGAGAAGTTAAAGCTATTACATTGAAAAAGACATGCTTGTGTAGAAAGCAATATTTACAATTATATCCTAATTTTTAATAAATTAGGATATATATTTATTATGATTGAGAAAGCACCACATTTAGATAAACATGCTTTAAAATTAATTAGCGACTTAAATCACGAAAACGTATATACCAGCTTAATTGTACCAAAATTAAATAAAATTGAGGAAGATTATTTATACTGGGATAAAGTTAAATATATAGAGAAACCC
>NZ_JADGES010000065.1 GCF_016744255.1 Maribacter sp. | reverse complement strand
GAAGCTATAAGGCAAGATATGGAAATTAATTTTTTTAGCATGGTCAATGTTATTAGTAGTATCATTCCTAAAATGACAGAAAAAGCAAGTATTCTTATGTTTAGTACCGTTGCCGTAGGTACTGGCATGCCTTTTCACACGAGTATAGCTGCGGCTAAAGGTGCTGTGGAAGGGTTTGCTAAATCTCTTGCTGCAGAATACGCGCCTAAAATAAGAGTAAATGTAATTGCTCCTTCTTTAACAGATACACCACTAGCAAAGCGTCTACTGGGGAATGATAAAAAAAGAGAATTAATGGCACAAAAACATCCTCTTAAAAGAGTTGGTAACGTGGAAGACATAGCACATATGGCAGCATTTTTAATCAGTGACAAAAGCGGTTGGATAACGGGCCAAGTAATTGGAATAGACGGTGGGTTATCACAAATAAACATGGGGTAAAATGAGTTCTAAAATTTCTGTTTTTTGGTTTAGAAGAGACTTGCGTCTACAAGATAACATTGGTTTTTTTTATGCTTTAAAGGATAAAAACCCTGTACTACCCATTTTTATTTTTGATAAAGAAATTTTAGCTAAACTTCCAAAAGAAGATGCCAGAGTTAGTTTTATATTTTATACTCTTCAAAAAATGAGAGGCCATCTTTCTCATAAACATAATAGCTCCCTAGCCATATACCATGGAAACCCAGTAGAAGTGTTCTCTAAACTATCTGACAAATATTCTATAGATACGGTTTTCACAAATCATGATTACGAACCTTACGCTAAAAAAAGAGATTCTGAAGTCCTGAATTTTTTGAATAAAAATGCTATTAAATTCGAGACTTTTAAAGACCAAGTAATTTTTGAAAAGAAGGATATTTTGAAAGCAGATAATACGCCGTACGTGGTTTATACACCATACAAAAACAAATGGAAATCTTTATTTAATACAAGTTCGCATGTAAAGCCACATCCTAGCGAAACACTTCTAAATAATTGTATTAAAGATACTGCCCTAGAAAATAAAACTTTAAAGCAAATAGGTTTTATAAAATCCTCTATTGAAGTACCTAATTATACTATTTCTCCTTTTTTAATTGAGAATTATGAAAAAACCCGAAATTATCCATCTATAGAAAAAGGCACCTCTAGTATTGGCCCCCATTTACGATTCGGCACTATATCTATTCGCCAAGTTATGCAAAAAGCAATAGCCGAAAAGAATGAAGTTTTTTGGAATGAATTAATCTGGCGCGAATTTTTTATGCAAATTCTTTGGCATTTTCCACATACGGTAACCAATTCGTTTAGACCTAAATACGACAGAATTATTTGGAGAAATAATGAAGAAGAATTTAATGCTTGGAAAAATGGAAAAACTGGATATCCACTGGTAGATGCTGGAATGCGGCAATTAAACGCAACCGGCAATATGCATAATAGAGTCCGTATGCTGGTAGCAAGTTTTTTATGCAAACACTTACTTATAGATTGGCGTTGGGGAGAAGCCTATTTTGGGGAGAAATTATTAGATTATGATTTAAGTGCTAATATTGGTAATTGGCAATGGGCAGCAGGCAGTGGCGTAGATGCGGCTCCATATTTTCGTATATTTAATCCTACAACGCAAATACAAAAATTTGACCAACAGAAAGCATATATTAACACTTGGGTTAAGGACTTGCAAGAGCGAACCTACCCTACTCCTATTGTAGAGCATAAATTTGCTAGGGAACGTTGTTTAGCGACTTATAAAGATGCTCTAAATAATTAGCGCTATTTTTATCCATGCCTAAATTAGAAATAAAGCAAATATCTGCATCAGACACATTGCCGTTGCGACAATCTGTAATGTATCCAGATTATCCCTTAGAATATGTTATACTCGAAAAAGATTCGGAAGGTATACATTTTGGAGGCTTTATAGAAGAAGAACTAATTTGTGTTGTTTCTCTATTTTTTATTAATAATGAAGTTCAGTTTCGAAAATTAGCTACTCTAGAAACATACCAAAAAAATGGTTTTGGCTCCCAAATGATAAAACACCTTATTGCTTTTTCTAAAACACATAATGCTACAAAATTTTGGTGTAATGCTCGCACAAATAAAACTAGTTACTACCATAAATTCGGATTAAAAGAAACAAAAAAAACGTTCACAAAATCTGGAATAAACTTTGTAATAATGGAACTTAATTTTTAAAAGAAAATAGCGTTTCTTATTTTTATTAGACTAACAATTAAATACTCTAAGAACCAATTTTGTATAAGAAATACACTTGCAATAGCAGAGAGATTATCCAATAAAAGCAACTAATTATTAAACATAAAGAAAATGAAAAACACTATAAAATCGATATTCCCTTTAGGTTTTCCATGGCAAACACAAGACCCCTTTCTTTTTTGTGCGTATCATTACGATTTATATCCCAAAGGAAATAAAGAAATGGGACCAGCAGAATCTTTAGAAGGAAGAAGTTTAGGCAATGATTTTACTATTAAAGATGGGTGGCGAATGTACCATGGAAAAACAATTCCTGGGTTTCCATCGCACCCACATAGAGGTTTTGAAACTATTACACTTGCAAACAAAGGTTTTTGTGACCATTCCGATTCTTTAGGCGCTGCTGGTAGGTTCGGAAATGGAGATGTACAATGGATGACTGCAGGAGCTGGAGTACAGCATAGCGAAATGTTTCCATTACTAAATACAGAACAAAACAACCCTCTAGAACTTTTCCAGATATGGTTAAATTTAGAGAAAGCAAATAAATTTGTAGAACCCCATTTTGCGATGCTTTGGAGCGAAGATATTCCTGTCCTAAAAAACGACAATGCTAGCATTAAAATAATTGCAGGCACTTACGATGATATTAATGCCTGTAAACCTGCTCCAAATTCGTGGGCAGCAAACCCAGATAACGAAGTTGCTATTTGGACTTTACAGATAGATGCAAATACCAAATTCACACTTCCTGCTTCTAAAAATGACATAAGTAGAACACTCTACTTTTATGAGGGAGACTCTATAGAAATTGAAGAAACTACAATTACTCCAAATTACGGCGTAGATTT
Organism: Maribacter sp.; assembly: GCF_016744255.1. Taxonomy (GTDB): domain Bacteria; phylum Bacteroidota; class Bacteroidia; order Flavobacteriales; family Flavobacteriaceae; genus Maribacter_B. Next base: position 16,840 of record NZ_JADGES010000065.1, on the reverse strand, counting down.
AGTTTCTAATATCGAAACAATTATAAAAACTGGAACAAAGCAAGGGCATTTACTGTTACTACAAGGAAAACCAATTAATGAACCTGTAGTTAAACACGGCCCTTTTGTTATGAATACAGAAGGTGAGATAAGACAAGCCATGAAAGAATATGGTCTTACCCAATTTGGAGGTTGGCCTTGGCAATACCCAGATAATGTACACCAGAAAGACAAAGGTAGATTCGCTAAGTTCCCCGACGGAACTCTGATTGAAAAATAAAAAAAGCAACTCAATCAGAGTTGCTTTTTTATCTATTTATATGAAAAAATAGTTTTATACCCTAACTATTCTAGCACCAATAGCACGTAAACGTTCATCTATATTTTCGTACCCACGATCTATTTGTTCTATATTATGGATAGTAGATTCTCCTTTTGCTGATAATGCTGCAATAAGCAAAGAAACCCCTGCTCTAATATCTGGAGAAACCATGGTAGTTGCTTTTAGGGTCGATTTAAAATCATGCCCTATAACTGTAGCTCTATGAGGATCACAAAGAATGATCTTAGCTCCCATATCTATTAATTTATCTACAAAAAATAATCTACTTTCAAACATTTTCTGATGGATAAGAACTTCTCCTCTAGCTTGCGAGGCTACCACCAAAATAATACTTAAAATATCTGGTGTAAGTCCTGGCCATGGAGCATCAGCGATAGTCAATATAGAACCGTCTATGAAATTTTGAATTTCATAACCTTCTTTATGACAAGGAATGTAAATATCATCCCCTCTCTTTTCCACTGTAATCCCTAATTTTCTAAATGTAGAAGGTATTTGCCCTAAATCTTTCCAACTCACATTTTTAATAGTAAGTTCACTCTTTGTCATAGCAGCAAGACCTATCCAGCTACCAATTTCAATCATATCTGGTAGCATCGTATGCTCTGTGCCTCCTAAAGAATCTACTCCTTGTATAACAAGCATATTAGAGCCAATACCAGATATTTTAGCTCCCATGCGCACCAACATTTTACACAACTGTTGTAAATACGGCTCACATGCAGCATTATAAATGGTTGTTTCCCCTTCTGCTAAAACAGCTGCCATTACAATATTGGCTGTACCTGTTACAGAAGCCTCATCTAACAACATATAGGTTCCTTTGAGTTTTTTGGCCTCTACACCGTAGAAATGCTCTTCCTTATTATATCTAAATTTAGCACCTAAACTAATAAAACCTTCAAAATGTGTATCTAGTCTTCTACGTCCTATTTTATCTCCTCCTGGTTTAGGAATATACCCTTTTCCAAAACGAGCTAATAATGGCCCAACAAGCATAATAGAACCCCTAAGTCCTCTACCATCTTGTTTAAATTGGTCCGATTGTAAATATTCTAAATTAACGTCATCTGCTTTAAAAGTATACGTGCCTTTACCCCTTTTTTGGATTTTTACACCTAGGTCTTCTAATAGAGAAATAAGTTTATTAACATCTACAATATCTGGAATATTGTTTACTGTAACTTTCTCTGCTGTTAACAATACAGCACAAAGTATCTGCAAGGCTTCATTTTTTGCGCCTTGAGGTGTAATTTCACCAGACAATTGGTGACCACCTTCAATTTTAAATGTTCCCATGTAATTGAATGAAGAAGTTTAATAGCGCTTTTTGCCGCGATTATTATTATTACTTTTTTGATATTTTTTCCCTGTATGAGCAAGTTTAGGTGTTTTTGCTACCCTATTTTTTAAGAATTGCCCGCTGTCTGTAAGTGTAGTATTCTCTTCGTTTAAGTCAATTTTTCCATCACTTAATTCAAATAAATGCTTAAAAATAGCTTTGTCATCCACAGTATCTTTGTTCCAATTAAGGTAACATTTTTTCATGTGATTGGCTATAGCATACTCTAAACCATCTCTCTTATCCCCTTTTTCCCATTCAATAGCAACATCAACCATACGTTTAATGTTGTTTCCGTAAAAACGGTATTTCGGAAAATTTTGTGGGTACTCTAAAGCTTCTGGTCTTTTTCTTAAAACTTCTTTGGAAGTTATTGGAAAAGGAGATTCTACATCCAATTTAAAATCGGCCATTATAAACAATTGATCCCAAAGTTTATGTTGAAAATCTGGCACATCTCTTAAATGGGGTTGTAAATTACCCATTACAGCAATAATAGATTTTGCTATTTTATTTCTTTCTTCTGGATCTTCGATGGATACCGCATGATCTACCATTTTTTGAAAATGACGACCGTATTCAGGTATAATAAGGTGAGGACGCTCAGTATTGTACTCTAAGTTTTCTACTAAATTCAAATTGAAAATTTTATGCTTATAAATGTATAAAGGAAGTATTCTTATAACGACTGCAAAATAAGAAAATTATCCTATATATACTATTTTACAGTGATATTACGCCTTCTACTAGTGTTACTTCTTTATATTTTTCTACGACTGCCTCAGGGTTCTCCATCTTTACGGTAATAGAAAGGCTTGTGTATTTACCATTTTTAGATTTTTTTGATTCTATAACAGCCCCTGTATTATCAAAAATAGAATTTATGGTATCTACTTTTTCTTTCTCAGAAACTACTATAAATTTATACAAATAAGTAGAAGGCCAACTAGATGTATCGTATAATTGACTAATTAATTTAGTATAAAACGCTTCGGATTTTTCTGCATCCATATTTAATATCTTTTGTGCAAAGATAGTAGTTCGCGCTTAATTTTTTAATCCTTTTGGTTTCCTTACTTTTGTTTCCTTAAAATATTGAAATTGATTCCAAAAAAAATAGTAATAACAGGTGGTCCTGGAACAGGAAAAACGTCTATAATTAAAGCTTTAGAAAACGAAGGTTTTTATTGTTTTCATGAAATTATAAGAACCATGACCCTAGAGGCTAAAAAGGAAATAAAAGATAACTCTTTAGCTTCTAATCCTTTGGCTTTTGTATCGGATCCAAATGCCTTTAACGAAATGCTTTTAAACGGACGCTTAAAGCAATATTTAGAAGCAAACAGCCGCAAAGAAGACCTTCTTTTTTTTGATAGAGGTGTGCCAGATGTCTTGGCCTATATGGATTATTTTAAGCAAGAATACACTTCCAATTATTTAAAAACCTGTGAAGATTATAAATATTCGCAAGTATTTATTTTACCTCCTTGGAAAGATATATATGTGTCTGACAATGAGCGATTAGAAAATTTTGATGAAGCTGTGGAAATTCATTCACATCTAGAAAAAACGTACTCCCATTTTGGTTACCCTGTAATAACGGTTCCTACGGGAACAGTTACAGAAAGAATTTCCTTTATAAAAAAGCAAATAACAGAAGATAACTAGTGTTAACAGATCCAAAAGAGCTTCTTGAAAAATATTGGGGTTACACTACCTTTAGAGGATCGCAGGAAAAAATAATTGCTGCTGTTTTAAATGGTAGAGATGTTCTAGCTCTACTCCCTACTGGCGGTGGTAAATCGCTTTGCTTTCAATTGCCTGCTTTGGCTTTGGATGGTATTTGTATTGTGGTATCTCCTTTGGTTGCTTTAATTAAAAACCAGGTAGATAGTCTTAATCAAAAAGGTATAAAAGCAATTGGTTTAACAGGAGGAATTCCTTTTGATGAAGTAAACAATCTTCTAGATAACTGTCTATTTGGAAACTATAAATTCTTGTACATATCCCCAGAAAGATTACAACAAGAAATTGTAGCCTCTAGAATACAACAAATGAACGTTAACCTCTTGGTGGTAGATGAAACGCATTGCATATCGCAGTGGGGACACGATTTTAGACCCGCCTATTTAGAGTGTTCTAAGCTAAAAGAATTAGTACCTAACAAGCCTATTATTGCATTAACGGCAACCGCTACGGATCAAGTGGTAAAAGATGTAAAGAGTATTTTAAAGTTGGAGAATGCTTTTTTTGTAAAAGATTCTTTTTACAGAAACAACTTGTCTTATAAAGTAATCTGGGACGAGAATAAAAAGCAACGGATTAAAGAATTATTTAAAGGCGATTCTAAATGCGGCATTATTTATGTTCGAAATCGGAAAAGCTCTATTGAAATAGCTAACTATTTAAACCGTAATAAATTTAGTGCTACTTTTTACCATGGTGGGCTTTCTAAAAAAGAGAAAAACAAAAAACTAGAATCCTGGTTAGAGGACGATGTTACTATTATGGTAGCCACCAATGCTTTTGGTATGGGTATTGATAAACCAGATGTTAAATTAGTAATACACTATCAAATTCCAGATTGTATAGAAAACTATTTTCAAGAAGCCGGCAGAGCTGGTAGAGATGGTAATCCGGCAGAGGTTATTCTTATTACAAACAAAACGGATGAGCAAATTGTAAAAAAGCAATTCCTAAGTGTTTTACCAGATGTAGCCAAGCTAAAAGTTATATATAGAAAACTCAGTAATTTCTTTCAGATATCTTACGGAGAAGGACATAACACTAAACACCAACTTCATTTTAATGAATTTTGTTCCAGATATTCCTTTAATCCATTATTAGCATACAATGCCTTAAAAATTTTAGACCAGAATTCTGTAATCACCCTATCAGAAACATTTAATATTAAAACTACTATTAGGTTTATTACATCCAAAGAACAACTATTACATTATTTAGAGAAGAATGATTCTATAGCACTAATCGTACAAACTATATTAAGAACTTACGGTGGCATTTTTGAGTTCGATACTAAAATAAACACCTTTTTATTAGCTAAAAAAACGGGTCAAAAAGAAGAATTAATTATTTCCATTCTAAAACAATTAGAAAAAGCAGAAATGATTACTTACACAGGAAAACATAGCGATATGGAAATTACATTTTTAATCCCTAGAGAAGATGATCTTACCATAAACCGATTTGCTAATAAAATTGTAGAACGAAATAACACTAAAAAAGAGCATATTAAAAAAATGCTACATTTTATTAATAATAATACCCAATGTAGAAGCAGGCAATTGTTACAATATTTTGGAGAAGACCCAAAAGAAGATTGTGGTATATGCGATGTTTGCGTTACAAATCAGAAAAAAAGTAATACCGATTTTAAAACTATTGCAAAAGACATATTGCAAAGGATAGATTCTAAGAGTTATTCTTCCAGAATAATAATAGAGCTACTTCCTTACGCTGAAAAAGATATCTTGTTTACGTTACAACAATTATTAGAACACGGATACATACAAATAAATTCTAAAAACGAATACGAAACTACTTAAGATGAAAGAATTACGAATAGTTTTCATGGGTACACCAGACTTTGCGGTTACCACTTTAGCTACCATAGTAGAAGCACAATATAATGTAGTTGGTGTTATTACAGCACCAGATAGGCCAGCAGGTAGAGGTCGAAAACTAAATACTTCAGCTGTTAAGAACTATGCTTTAGAAAAAAACCTTAAGATTTTACAACCAACTAATCTAAAGGATACTACATTCTTAGAAGAATTAAAAGTACTAGATGCCAACTTACAAATTGTTGTAGCATTTAGAATGTTACCCAAAGCGGTATGGCAAATGCCAAAATATGGCACTTTTAACTTACATGCTTCCCTTCTACCCCAATATAGAGGAGCTGCTCCTATTAATTGGGCTATTATTAATGGGGAAACAAAAACGGGAGTAACCACCTTTTATATAGATGATAAGATAGATACAGGAGAGATTATACTGCAAGAAGAAACATCTATTAGTACAGAAGACACTGCTGGAACGCTACATGACAAATTAATGCATCTTGGTGCAGCACTCGTCCTAAAGACACTAGACGCAATAAAAAACGATAAAGTTGCTCTTGTAAAACAAAAAGATACCGAGGAATTAAGGTCTGCTTACAAAATTCATAAAGAAACTTGTAAGGTTAATTGGGAACTACCATTAGATAAAATATACAATCATATACGCGGATTGTGCCCTTACCCTGCGGCCTGGACTACTTTATATAATAAGGAAGAAGAAATATTCTTAAAAATATATGCTATTTCTAAAATTACAGAAATACACGATTACAAAAATGGAACGGTTATTTTCACAAAAAAAGAAGTAAAAATAGCTGTTAATCATGGGTTTATTAATCTAATAGAGATTCAACTTCCTGGAAAACGCAAAATGAAGACAAATGAGGTTCTTAATGGTTTAAATTTGGATAAAAATGCACATGTGGCGTAAAGTCCTGCTACCATTGGGCTGCGAGAAACGTAAAAAACGCCCTACTTTATTAACAAACGCCTTGAGTTATTAACAAAAATGGGTATTTCCCCCTATTTTACTTGCGTTCACCAGAAATCCGTATAAATTTGTTAGAGGATTAAAATTATTTTAACTATTAATTAATATTATTATGAACAAAACAGAATTAATCGATGCAATGGCAGCTGATTCAGGAATCACAAAAGCAGCAGCAAAAAAAGCTTTAGAATCTTTCTTAGGAAATGTAGAAGGATCTCTTAAGAGTGGTGGTCGTGTATCTTTAGTAGGTTTCGGATCTTGGTCTGTATCTAAAAGAAATGCAAGAGAAGGAAGAAACCCTTCAACTGGAAAAACTATCCAAATTGCAGCTAAAAATGTTGTTAAGTTTAAAGCAGGTGCTGATTTAGGTAAAGCGGTAAACTAATCTGTTTAAAATACAGTATATGAAGCGTTTCTTAACAGAAGCGCTTTTTTTATACTCTAGCTTTTTGGTTTGTATTGAAAATACCTTATTTTTAGTAACCCAATGTGGACAGAATATGATAGACTCTAAACCAAATAAAGGAAAACTTTTAATTGCAGAACCTACCTTAACGGGTGATGTTTCCTTTAATAGATCTGTTGTATTATTAGCGGAGCATAATAAGGAAGGATCTGTTGGGTTTATCTTAAACAAACCATTAGATTTTTTTGTCAATGAACTGGTTACCGAAATCGACTTTCCTTTTCAGGTATACAATGGAGGCCCTGTAGAACAGGATAATTTATATTTTATTCACAAAGTACCAGAACTCATAACCAATAGCACAGAAATATCCGATGGTATATTTTGGGGTGGCGATTTTGATAAAGCTGTAGACTTAATCAATAAAAAGTTAATCTCTGAAGATGATATACGCTTCTTTTTGGGGTACACAGGCTGGGCGTCTCTACAATTAGATCAAGAACTTTCTTCTAATTCTTGGGTAGTGGTAAAAAATGAATATGAAAGTTCTATTATTCAGAAATCCGCAGATGCTTTCTGGAAAGAAAAAATGATAGAATTAGGTGGTGATTATTTATTATGGTCTAATGCCCCAGAAAACCCAAGCTTAAATTAAACATGCTTTTGCAAACGTATAACTGCGTTTAACTTTCCGATAAGGTCTTTAGAGGTTACTGCTAAAAAGTTCTTCTTACGGTACTTTGTAATGGGTTGTATACCTATAATACTATTTGTTATAAACAACTCATCTGCTTTTTGTAGTTCAAAAGGAGAAATAGATGCTTCTTCCAAAACATAAGTATCTAATTTTTTGATAATTTTAATAAGCTGCTCTCGTATAATCCCGTTTACACAACCATCTGCCAAAGGAGGTGTTTTTATGGTGTTTCCTTTTACCAAAAATAAATTTCCGTTTAATCCTTCTACTACTTGCTTTTCGTTATTTAAAAGCAAACAGGTATCATAATCATTCTCTTTTGCAAAAACGCTGCCTACTACATTTAAAATACGATTATTCGTTTTTAAATTAGATAACATATCTGCGTTTACTTTAAAATCTTTAAAAAGCTCCGCTTCATACCGTTTTTCTGAAAGAATAAAAAAGGGAGAAGACAATGGAGTTGCTTCAATAATAAAAGAAACAGAATTATTTTTTGGAGTATACAAGCCTCCATTATTTCTATAAATAGTTACTCTAATTCTTGCTTGGCTTATAGCGCTACTTGTAGCTACACTTTTTATTTGCTCTTCTAAATACTCCATGGTAAATTCCATAGGTATTTGCATACGTAAAATACGCATAGAAGACATAAGTCTTAGATAGTGCTCTTCCCATAAAATCACTTCATCATTAACCAGTCTAATGGTTTCGAACAAAGCATCTCCATATCGTAAACCTCTATTTTCTATATTTAAATAAAGAGTTTCATCTTCTAAAATTTCACCATTAAAATTAACCATAAAAAAAGCCTTAAATAAATTAAGGCCAAAGATAATATTATTATATGAAAAGGATTATTTGGATCCTAAAATTTGCTTTAAATCAGAAACTTGATTTTCCCATAACATTTTAGCTTCATCTAACTCGTCTTCTTCTGCAAAATCTGTTATAAATAAAGAGACATCTTTAGTTATCTCATCTACTATAATTTTTAACTCAAAATAGCTATCATCTTCATTTTCTGTCCAAGAAAATCGAACAAAATCGTCATTTTTCTTTTTCAAAAGTTTGGCTTCTTCTTCTGTTCCTTCCCAGATAAATTCGAACATTTCTCCTCTAGAATTTACATTATCGGCAAACCACTCGGATAATCCAGAAGGGGTAGATAAGTATTGATATAGTAGTTGTGGAGAGGACTGAATTACGAATTCTATTTCAAATTTTATTTTATCACTCATTGATTACATATTTATAATGCCAATATATATATTTATAAATGATAAAAAAACAAAAAATGTAGAATATTTTTTACAAAGTATAGTTGAAGGTAACGAAATTTAACTTTATATTTGCAGCCGTTAAAAAACCCTGGCGAGGTAGCTCAGTTGGTTAGAGCGTTGGATTCATAACCCAGAGGTCACGAGTTCAAATCTCGTTCTCGCTACATTTTTATGAAGAAAAACCCAAGATGAAAATCTTGGGTTTTTTGCTTCTAATCATTAGTATTGTAAATATCTTTAAGCAAAGAGATCACCAAACCTTCTTCATAGTTCTCCAAATCATAGCGAATCTTTATTTTGGTACCTAAGGGTACATGATAATAGATAATCCAGGTATCGGCCTCCTTGGTTCCTATACAACCATTGGAGTAAGCCTTTAATAAAGTTGTTGGATTGGTAGTCGGGTGTATCATTTGCCCGTTTCTGATACCGTTTATTTCTGTTTCTATCCAAGGAATTTGGGGCATTATGGTAGTTTTTCCATCGTCCCTTTTCGTTAGATAAAACTGTTTTCCATCTACAGGATTGTAAAAGTCAGGGTGTTTAACGTGCTCAACTATAGCTCCATTTCCTGTTTTGGTTCTCAAATCAGTTACACGATTTCCAAATTTCAAATAACGCTTTCTGTTCTGCCCCACTCGAATCGGAAACGAATACAATAAAATAGAATCTTCAAAAATGCGCAGTTTAAATTCGGGTATGTTTACGTCTATTTCTGTATTTTTAAAATTCTCCAGAATTTGGCAAGCAGTAAGGGAATCGGGAATATTTAATATACTTCCTTTAGGTAGTGCAATCATCTTTCGTTGGTCGTAGACAAAAGAATCACGAGCTATCATTCGGTAGTAATCCGTATTCGCCAAAGTATCCATAATCCAAGGATTATTTCTAACCAATACGTGTTCCGATAATGTATAGGGTACTAAAGAATCATATCTATTCACTAAGGAATCAACATACTTAAAATACTCTCCAATTCGAATATTTCTACCAACTTGTAGTTTTTTCGGTAGTTTAAATTCCTCGATATGCAATTGCGAGGTATCGGCTTTGGACTGCTCTTTTTTTACAATTGATGTGTTTCGGGCATTGCAAGAAGCCAAAAACAAAAAGAGTAACCATAGAACTAAGTATACCAATCGAACCATATTAACTTTCTATTTTTTTTATTGAACAACTTATATATGATTTGGTTTATTGGTAATCGTAGTACCGCAACCATCATATTTCAAATTTTATATTTCTACGGATGCCTTCATAGAATAAATGTAGTTCTCTGCCCAGCAGAAAAAAATGACCTTTATCATGTTCGTTTGGGTCGGGTCTTGTCAAATTCCTTTGCTTATTTGCAGTAAGCATTGTCCTCCTTGTATCTTGCCGATTCAAAAAACGGTTACACAAAGATCTACAGAGTGAGGGCTTTAAAAAAGTAATACTCTACCCTAAATGCTGAACCAAAATTCCTTGAATTAGATGCGATAACCATCTAAAAAAGCACATTCTTCGCTTAGACACAAGGGGTTTACATCCCTCTTTTTTGTCTTGTATTACATGTTATGTTCGGTTGTTTGATTATAAATGTAGCCATACAGAAACTCTTAAAAATGATAATTCTCGTAATGATACCATGATATTGGTCATTTTTAAGATAGCATTTTTAATTTACATTTGAGTATGGCCAATATCGTAAAACCACTACATATAAAATCAAAAATGGTAGGACGGATAAAACAATTCTTCATTCAGATTGGGGAGCTCTCTTATTTCGCTGGTCGCTTTTTTAAAGAAATTTTTTTCCCGCCTTTCGAGTTTAAAGAATTATTACGGCAATGTTATCAAATGGGTAATCGTTCATTGGTTTTGGTTGGTGTCACAGGATTTATTATCGGTTTAGTTATGACCTTGCAATCACGCCCCACACTGATTCAATTTGGCGCAGTTTCTTGGATGCCAAATATGACAGGTATTTCCATTGTCAGGGAAATTGGTCCCGTAATAACAGCGCTTATTTGTGCGGGACGGATTGCCTCTGGAATAGGCGCCGAATTGGGTTCTATGCGTGTAACCGAACAAATCGATGCCATGGAAGTATCAGGCACCAATCCCTTTAAATATTTGGTAGTAACTCGTATTCTGGCTACAACATTGATGCTTCCCTTGTTAGTCGTCTTTGGCGATTTGGTTGCCTTGTACGGTTCCGCATTAGTGGAGAATTTAAAAGGCGATGTGTCTTTTCAATTATATTTTAATACGGTTTTCGACGCCTTGAGTTTTGGAGATATAGTACCGGCTACAATAAAATCATTCTTTTTCGGGTTTGTCATCGGTTTGGTGGGCTGCTATAAGGGCTATTACAGTAAAAAAGGAACTGCTGGCGTTGGTGTCGCAGCAAATACTGCTGTGGTCATGGCTTCACTATTGGTCTTTGTAGTAGATTTTATAGCTGTTTTTGTTTCCGATATTTTTTATGAATTATGATAAACGAAAATACTACATATAAGAATAAAAAGAATCCTCCTAAATCGGATTATACAGATGCAAGAAAAACGGTCATCTGTATTCGTGATGTTTACAAAAGTTTCGGCGATAACCATGTGTTGAACGGATTTGATATGAAGCTGCATGAAGGCGAAAACCTAGTGGTCATGGGTAAATCAGGTTCGGGTAAATCTGTTATGATAAAATGTTTAGTAGGGTTAATGTCGCCAGACAGCGGATATATTGAAGTAATGGGAAAAGAGATAGCAACCTTAGACCGTCAAACTTTAGATGAATTGCGTTCCGATATCGGCTTCCTATTTCAAGGAAGCGCCCTGTATGATTCAATGACCGTACGTGAGAACCTCGAATTCCCCATGCGAAGGCACAAAGAGAAATTGGGTGTAGTTCAAGATACTACTCCCCTTGTAATGGAGGCTCTAGAAAATGTTGGGCTCGCCCATACAATAGATTTAATGCCTGCAGAACTTTCTGGCGGTATGAAAAGACGGATTGCATTGGCTAGAACACTTATATTGAAACCCAAAATTATTCTATATGATGAACCTACAAGCGGGTTAGATCCTATTACCGCAAAAGAAATCATCGAGTTGATGCGTAGCATTCAAAAAAAATATGGCACATCATCTTTGATTATAACACACGACGTGGATTGTGCAAGGGTAATTTCAGAGCGAATGATTCTATTGGTAGATGGTATCAATTATGCAGAAGGTTCCTATGCTGAGTTATCGGCATCCACCGACCCAAAAGTAGACGCATTTTTCAAAAAATAATAGTATGGCAAAGACATCTTTAGAAAATTTAAGATTAGGAATTTTTGTAGTTATAGGCACACTTTTATTACTCTTAGCTGCCTATCTCATAGGTAACCGTCAAAATATGTTCGGGAAGACCTTTAACATAACTGTTACTTTCAAAAATGCGAGCGGACTCCAAAATGGCAACAATGTCCGTTTTTCCGGTATCAATGTGGGTACAGTTAATGGCATAGAAATGGTAAATGACACCACAATAAGAGTTCGCTTGATTATAAAAGATGAAATGCGGAACCATATTAAAAAAAACGCCATTGCTACAATCGGTTCGGACGGATTGGTAGGAAGCATGTTGATTAACATCGTTCCAGGAGTGGGCAATACAAGGTTGATTAAACCAGGTGATGAGCTACAATCTTATAGCAAAGTAGCTACCCAAGATATGATGAATACATTGAATACTACCAATGAGAATGCCGCATTATTGACAGCTGATTTATTAAAAGTATCCCAAGCGCTAACTCAAGGCGAGGGAACCTTGGGTAAATTACTTAATGACAGTACCATGGCGAACGACTTTCAACAAACGATTACAAACCTTAAGTACACAAGCAATCATACAAATACGACCATGACTGAATTGAATAAAATAATGGAGAGCATAAATTTTGAAGAAAGTACGGCAGGCGTTTTACTAAGTGACACTGCTTCTGCTGTAAAAATGCGAAATGTTATCGGAAACCTGGAAACTTCAAGCATCGAAATAAAAAAAATGACTCAAGATTTAAACACGATTATCGAGGGGGTCAAAGATGGAGGTGGTGCAATAAGCTACCTCTCAAAAGACTCCACATTGGTCAATCAATTAAATAGAACAATGCAAAACATTGAACAGGGCTCCGAACGCTTCAATGAGAATATGGAAGCCTTAAAGCATAACTTTTTGACCAGAGGGTACTTTAGAAAGTTAGAAAAACAACAGGAAAAGTCAAACAAGAAAATACCGTGATGTATCTTAAAACATTACACTACAATAGTGTAGACCCATTTTTTATTTCGTGTACACTAATGCCTTCTATACGATAGTTGCAAAACTGAATTTCCTGTACTTTCTATTCTTAGTTGTTCCTTTTTCTGCTCTTCATCATATTACACCTGATACTTTTTTGATCTACCTATCGTGTTTTATTAGAATTGTGAGTAAAATATTAACAATCACATTTCTAAGAAACATTAGTAAAAATGCCATAATACATAATTTTTAAAACGAATATTCTAAATCAATCACGTTATACTCCACAGATTTTACTTTGAATTTCCCATAAACAAACTCGCCCTCTGGATAGTGCCAAACTGCTTCTCCATAGGTTGGTAGTTGAAGGCCATTAATAGTTTTATAATTCTTCACTGGCGTAGAAAAAGGAAATGTTTTCATTTCAGACACTGCTATTCGGTCGTTAGAAACAAAATTTATAAGTTGCCCTTCTGTATTAAAATATAAAATCGCTGAAATTTTGGCACTGTTATTTATGTAAGTTGCCTTTACAGATGTTTCATCAATAACTTTCCATTGTATATGTTTGTCGATAAGTGCTGCTGGAGCAAATAAGCATAAATCATTAAAAAAAGTAACCGTTTCTGTAGCAAACAAATCTTCTCCAGACATATCTACTACTGAGAATAAAGATAGTAGTTTAATTTGCATTCGGGCATTTACATTTTTATAAGAATGATAACCATGCGTAGGTATCCCTTTCATCTTTGCTTTCATAAAGAACAAGCGGGTGGGTTCCTTAACAAAATTATATTGTTCGGAAGTAAACCCAAACCAGTCTTTACCTTTGTCACGCATCTGGCCATCGAAAATAATTCTGAAATTATGTACCTTAGGTTTGTTCACTACCCCTACATATCTTAAATAATTTTGTACAATCGGCGGCAAGTGCATAAGATCCTTTTCTGTAAGGAGTTCATTCACAGCCTTGACTGTCTGAAAAGTGGACAACACGTCTTTATTATAACTGTTTTTAAATTTCTGAGCACCAAACCCTAGTATTGCTACTATAAGAATCATAATATTTGCTATAGTGCCAAATTTCGCATCCTTCCATGCTGCAAAAATTAATAATTGAGAGAAAACCAAAGCCGCCGTTATCAAAATGGGCCAACCATCCTTCTTCATAAAGTATAGTGCAGTCGATAGTATAAAAAGAAACCCTGTGAATAGCCATGAAATTCCTAGTGGTTTATAAATTTCCTTGGTAAATTGGGCTAGATTTCCAATTTCAAAAGCCTTAGCAAAACCCATAAAATGAATAATGCCATGAACCAATATTATAATAGTAAATGCGATTTTCATAGTTTTAAAGACTTTCCTCTATTTTCTTTACGTTCTTAGATTATTGTACCGAAAACTAATAAGAGAAAACCAATTCGCATAATAAGTAAAAAAATACCATACACTTTGTCCTAAACTTTACAGTACAAACTTCCCTTTATCTAAAATCTTAGAACCTACTGTTTCCGAAATGATATCTTCATAATAAAATAAAGCAATTGCTATCGCGAATAGTGCTCTTATAAGTCTATCTGCTAATCCCATATTTGTTTTCATTTCCTGAGTTTTAGTATTAAATAGGAGACTAAAATTAGAAGTTTACTACATCTTTTAAAATGATAAAAGTCATCCCTCAGGTTGTAGTTGAATTAGTATCGAAAAATACTTAAGCACCCGTAACGCCCTCAAAGTATTCCATCGACTTGATTTACCCGCTTTTTCCATTTCAAAATGGGTTTGACCTGAGTGTTTCGCTTGTACATTCCAAGTCAAGTCTTTATTCTGCTTTTTTAGCAATATTTGCATAGCAGGCATCATTCTATCATCCCATTTTACTTTTGCGTGTTGGAAGTAATCTAATGCTCTGAGAATATCATATCGCCAGCGACACGGATACGTTAACTTAAGGAAGTCCTTTTTTATTATTTCTCCAGTTCTGTCAGATAGAAACAGCTGATGCATTAGAATAAATTCAGTAGCTGTTTTTTTTGCTTTGATTAATTCCTTAAGTCGATAGTTGTAATTATTACGCTCATATTCTGTTATTCCTTCTAATACGGATAATGTTGTGTGCAAAGAACTGTGAACGGTTTTAAATCTATTAGACCTACAATTAAATCCACCGTCTGGCATTATTTGTGCTAGTATGCAATCAACAACAGATTCTAAATCGTTTTCATTTGTTTTAAAATAGGAAGCATAATTCAAGAACATTCCATTAATGCATAAGTCGGTCAATTGAGTTTTACCAATAGGTAAAAGCCCTCCGTCATTAGCTTTTTCATTTTGTAAGATAATTTCAATAGATTTTTTTATAAGTGGGTTATCAGGGGTAATACATAAATTACGCAAATCTTGGAGCGTATAGTGAGTAGAAGTCCATTTGGGTTGATAAAAAGATTTGCCCCAGTGACCATCTGGATTACGTTTAGCCATAAATCGGGCGCCCCAGCCTTCTTGCGCAATTCTATCTTGAAGGTCTTTACGCTCTGTAAATAACAAATCACGATAGACTTGATACTGGATGGCCACTTCACCTTCCAAAAGCCAGTTTATAATTTCTTGCTTATCCATAATTTTCCAATAGGTATATCGTAAAAATAGTACGACCCAAGTTCGCTTAAAATGATAACCGTCATTTGGTCGTAAATCATTAATATAAGTTCCAAAAACTCTCATAACCTGATCCCAATCATTGTAGTAAATCATCTCTGGCACTTCCTTTGTTAAAAATTAAAAAATGGCAGCATCTCTAATTTTTGGATTGCTTTTTCTGTTATTACTCGGCCTTTTATTCATACCAATCGAAGTGTACTTCAATACGATTACCAATCAATATTATTTACGGTTAAGAGGTTTAGTAAAGGTAAGTATGGAAAGTGACGAAGAAGAACTGCTACGAATACGGATAAAGGTTTTTTTTAGGAATTTCCATTTCTATCCACTTCAGAAAATCGAAAATGTTAAAAGGAAGAAATTAGAAAAAAGGGTATTCAAAAAACATATAAAAAAAAATAACCTTAAAATTCTTTTTAGGCTACTAAAATCATTTAGAGTCAAAAAAATGTATGTAAACATAGATACTGGAGATTGCCTAATGAATGCAAAACTATACCCTCTATTCGCATTTTTAAACTATCATAAAGGAAACTTCAACATCAACTTTGAAGGAAGGAACCAGATGGTGCTGTCTATAGAGAATAGACCCATTCATATTATTAAATCATTTATTAACTTTTAAAATAGAATATCATGGAACTACATTTTGAAGAATTATTAGGAAAAATTACAGATTTCATTAAAACGGAAGCAAAAACGGAAACAGTTGTTGGCGAACAATTTGAACTAGGCGAATTCAAGTGTGTACCTGTTATCAAAGTAGGTATGGGCTTTGGCTCTGGTGGCGGGGAAGGTTCACAGCCAAAAACGGGTCAAGGTCATGGAGGGGGAGCTGCGGCTGGAGTTGGCATTGAACCTATAGGTTTTTTAGTCAGTAGAGCCGACGAGATTTCGTTTTTAGCAGCAGGCAAGACCCAAGGATTGGCAGCAGCCTTTGAAAAAGTACCAGATTTGATAGAAAAACTTGCTAAAAATCGGGACAAGAAAAAAGAAGCAGCTGAAAGCTGAAAGCAGTAAAGCTACTAAAAGGGCACGCCTGATTCTATTAGTTGAAATTTTGTTTGCCCTTTTCTTTTAACCAATAGATAATGATTCTATTTATAAGACATGGAATCAAAAAATATCTTTACCCAAATTAGTTGTCCGAAAATCAGTATGATTGTAAAAATAACCCATCCATTTTGGTCCTCTTCCGCATCGAAAATTCTAACTTTTCTTAACTTCCATTTTTTGATTTTGAATTTTTAAATCAATTGTCTTTAGTAGATAATAAACTATTCAA
>NZ_JADGES010000162.1 GCF_016744255.1 Maribacter sp. | reverse complement strand
TATAGAGCTTAATCAAAAAAGAGCAAGCAAAGCCAGCATAAGATTTTTGGTAGAAGATACAGGAATTGGTATTCCAAAAGCGGACCAAGAAAGTATTTTTGAAAGTTTTAAACAACTAAAAAATGATGGTAAAACAGAAGGTTCAGGACTCGGTCTTGCTATTGTTTATGGACTATTACGGAAGATGCATAGTCAAATTAAAGTAGAATCTAAATTACATAAAGGAACAAAGTTCTTTTTCGATATTACTTTTAAAGTTCCTTTAAAAGTGAAGAGTACTACAGTTGCAAAAAATATTGATAAAGAATTATTAAGTGCAATTAAATCTAAAAACATAAAAAGATTTAAATTACTTATCGTGGAAGATGATGAGCAGGTGCAAACCGTGCTTTTTAAAATATTAATGAATACCGATTGTTTTTATATCGACTTAATAAATGATGGCTCTAAGGTTTTGCAAGAGGTTATGAATAATAACTATGACCTTATTTTAATGGATGTTAATCTTCCTAATGTATTAGGAAATCATGTAGCAAGACTTATTAGAGGTTTTCCCATGGATACAATCAGTAAAATTCCAATAATAGGTTTAACAGCAAACGTTTTTAATAGCCAAGAAAAAGACTATATAAAAGACGGTATGAATGCTGTAATAAGCAAGCCTTTTGATACAGAAAATCTTTTAGAAACAATACTAAGACATTTAAAATAGCGAACCTTTAAAGTTAAAATGAAGTCTTTTTCTTACGAATAATGCATTTTATCGATGATTTTAGTATTTTGTCGATGTTTTAAAATGCGAGGGGAAAATCTTCCCAATACAAAGAACTACATCCTATTTTTGAGCAACGAAAGAATAAATAAGGCGAGATAGATGTCTTTATTATTTACTAATCACGGAATAAAAAATAGATATTAGGCGGTAACGAAGATGGCAGATTTACCTTATTTATCGGAAATTCTTTTTATTATAAGTGTAATTGTTTTTTTTATTGCTTTATATCTGGTTATACCAGTTTTGGTATATGATTTTAAAAGGCAGTTTAGGAAAGAAAAGAATAAAGATAGATTTAAAAGTAGAATATAATAATTAGGATAAGGCGATGCGAACACTAACCATTAATTTATCTAGGATTAACTAAGAAGTCAGAGTACATAAATTTAGGTATCGAGTAAAGTATTTTGATATTTTTAGTTAGTAGTAAGGGCCTTTTTTAAAGGCCCTTTTTTTTGAACATTTAAATATAAAAGTAATGTCTGTAAAATACAGTAAAATGGAAGAAATAAGGAGCAATAACTCTCTTAATCAGTCAAGTACAAGAGAGGATAATATGTTTATAGGATCTGTTTTTTGTGTAGATTTACCTAAGATAGAACAGCAGCCTTCTCTTATAAATGGCGCTCTATTCGGAATTAACCAATAACTCGGAGTCTAACGAATTAGTAGTATCTAAAAATTTCTTCCTCCTTTTTTCTAAGCAAGCTTATTGATAAACATTAGTTAAATACAATAGCCTTCTTATTTTTGTATGTAAGTAGTACAATTGTAAGACGACAAAGTTGTAAATTCCATACACTTATTTAATTTACACGCTTGTGGTGTGGTATTTGTAAAGAATACATAAAATATAGGGAATGAAGAATATAATAATTTGCTTAAGTTTAGTTCTGTTTGTGAACCTAACCGTTGCTGCACAAGATTGGCAAATAGATATGACTACTGCTAAGGAGTTAGCGCAGGATAATAATAAGTTAATAATCTTAGTCTTTCAGGGATCAGATTGGTGTGCGCCATGTATTAAGCTAGATAAAGAAATTTGGAGTACTGAAGAGTTTAAGAGTTATGCAGCAGAACATTTTGTTATGCTGCAAGCAGATTTTCCTAAAAGAAAGAGAAACGCACTCCCCCAAGAGCAAACCATAAAAAATAAAAAATTAGCAGAACAGTATAACCCCAAGGGTTATTTTCCTTTTGTTGTAGTTTTAAATACATCTGGAAAAGTACTGGGGCAGACGAGCTATAAAAAATTAGCTCCAACTAAATATATAGACCTATTAGAATCTTTTAAAGGCTAATTTTGTTAAGAATAATTACTACTTTTTGGGCTTTCTTTTATGTGTTCCTTATGGTTGCACAAAGACCGTATAAGCAAAATTTAATACTTATGGGGAGCTCTTTTGATATTACTGTTATAGCTGAAGATTCGGTTAAGGCAAATGAATATATTCAATTGGCAATTAACGAAATAGAAAGAATAGAAAAGCTCATATCCTCTTGGGATAAAAATTCGCAAACATCTTTAATTAATAAAAATGCAGGGGTTGTTCCTGTTAGAGTTGATAAAGAACTTTTTCAGTTCATAGAACGGGCTCTAAAAATAAGTAAGCTTACAGACGGAGCTTTTGATATTTCTTATGCATCCATGGATAAAATTTGGAAGTTTGATGGTTCTATGAGCCAGATGCCATCCGAAAAAGAAATAAAAGCATCGGTATCTAAAGTAGGTTATAAAAACATTATCTTAAACAAAGATAAAACTACTGTTTTTTTAAAGGTAAAAGGAATGAAAATTGGCTTTGGTGCTATAGGTAAGGGCTATGCTGCAGATATGGCTAAAGCATTACTGGCAAAAGAAGGAGTTACCGCGGGTATAATAAATGCCTCTGGAGATATGAATACTTGGGGAAAACAACCCAATGGAAAAGAATGGATGATAGCAATTACCAATCCTTTAAATAAAAACAAAGCATTTGGTTTATTACCAATTACCAATGGAGCCGTAGTTACTTCTGGTAACTATGAAAAGCATGTAACTTTTAATGGTAAACGTTATTCCCATATTATAGACCCTAGAACAGGCTACCCGTCTAGTGGTATTTTAAGTGTAACTGTATTTGCTCCAAAAGCAGAGCTGGCAGATGCATTGGCGACTTCCGTTTTTGTAATGGGTAAAGAAGTAGGATTAAATAGGATAAACCAGTTGCCTAATGTAGAATGTGTAATTGTAGATGATAACGGTACGCTCAATATTTCTAAAAATATAAAAATAGATGTCTTATGAAAAAATGTTTTACAATAATATTTAGCATAGCCCTATGTTTTAATTCTTGCGTTGTAGTTAAAGAATATGAAAAAGTAAAACTGAACGATCCAGATATGGTATTGTCCGATAAAAAATCGGATCGTAATATTAGCACGTTTCATTCTTATAGAGAAGCGGCAGTAGGAGCAAATGGAGGTAAAACAGGTGGTGGCTGTGGCTGTAATTAAAAAGAAAATTCAGAAATGGACAGTAAAAAAAATATAATAATAGTAGTAGTCTCTTTTTTGATTACTGCTTTAGGGGGAGCACAGACACAAAATCAAGATTCTACTAAGGCATATAAAAAACGTGTTTTAGAAACAGTAGAAATAGATTTTTTATCTAGTTATTATTCGCAAGATGGCGATAATGCTGCCGTAAGTGGCGGAATTGGCACAGAGGAATTAACAGATGTAACAGGGGCTTTTGTAATTGCCATTCCATTAAATGAGGATGATGTACTTACTATAGATGCAGGAATCTCTGCATATACATCGGCTTCTTCTAGCAATGTAAACCCTTTTGACGGAGGAAATGCCGCAGATCCTTTTGTAGCAAGTTCTGGTGCGTCTAAAGCAGATACTTGGTTAAATTTCACAGGGAATTACAGCCACAGTTCGGATAGTAGAAACGATATCGTTTCAGCTAAAATTTCAGCCTCCAACGAGTACGATTATTTCTCATTAGGGTTTGGCGGGTCTTACACCAAATTGTTTAATGAGAAAAATACCGAAGTAAATATAAATGCAAATGTGTATTTAGATTCGTGGAAATTATTATACCCATCAGAACTTAGGCCTTTTGTTCAAGGGGGGAACGGACTTTCTAATGGCTTGTTTATAGGTAATGTTATTGTAGGTGAAAGCAATTACAATCCTTTGTTTACAGAGATAAAGAATAAGAATAGAAATTCGTATTCACTAGGGTTTGGGTTCTCGCAAATACTATCAAAAAATCTACAA
>NZ_JADGES010000004.1 GCF_016744255.1 Maribacter sp. | reverse complement strand
AATAATGACAAATTCAAACATTAGAAAAATGAAAAAAATGTATTTCGCATTAGTAGCCTTTTTAATGACTGCTGTTGCATTTTCACAAGGAACTATTACCGGAATGGTAGTAGACGGAAACTTCGGAGACCCATTGCCAGGAGCAAGTGTAATTGTAAAAGGAACGACTATAGGAGTTGTTTCCGACTTCGATGGTAAATTTTCTTTAGAAGTAAAAGAAGCAGATGTAACTATTGTTATTTCTTATTTAGGTTATCTTAGTAAGGAAATTCCTTCTGCTAAAGGAGATATAGGAAAAATAGAATTAGCATCTAGCTCTGTTGGTTTATCTGAAGTTCTAGTAGTTGCTTCTGTAGCAGTAGATAGAAAAACTCCGGTTGCTGTTTCTACTTTAAAAGCAACGGATATTGAATTAAAATTGAGTACTCAGGAATTTCCAGAAGTATTAAAATCAACACCAGGTGTATATGCTACAAAAAGAGGTGGTGGTTATGGAGATGGTAGAATTAATATTAGAGGTTTTAGTTCTGAAAACGTGGCTGTAATGATTAACGGAGTACCTGTTAATGACATGGAAAATGGTGCTGTGTACTGGTCCAATTGGGCAGGTTTAGGAGACGTAACTTCATCTATGCAAGTGCAAAGAGGGCTAGGAGCTTCTAAAGTAGCTGTTCCTTCTATTGGTGGTACAGTCAATATTATTACTAAAACTACAGATGCTGAGCAAGGTGGTAACTTCTATACGGGAATAGCAAATGATGGATATTTAAAATATGGAATGACATATTCTACAGGATTATCAGAAAAAGGATTTGCAGCTACTGTAAGTGCATCAAAAATTTCTGGAGATGGTTATGTAGATGGAACAGAGTTTAATGGGTTTAATTATTTTATTAATTTATCTCAACAAATTAACTATTCTCATAGGATATCATTTAGTGCATTTGGTGCGCAACAAGAACATGGTCAAAGATATAATCGTTCTAAAATATCAGAATTATTAAGTACAGAATCTGGACCAAAAAAGTTTAATAAAGATTGGGGATATAAAAATGGAGAGGTGTATCACCAGTCTTATAATTTTTATCACAAACCTCAAATATCTTTAAATCACTTTTGGGAGATTAGTGATAACTCTGTTTTGTCAACAGCCGTTTATGCTTCTTTTGGTCAAGGTGGAGGTCGTAGAGATGAAGGCTCTAAGATAGGCTCAGATGATTATAGAATAGGTGGTATAGATCAACCTATTGATTTTGATAGAATTATTCAAGAAAACATAAGTAATGGTACTGCAGGGTCTAGTGACATTGTTTCTTCTTCTAGAAACTCACATAAATGGTATGGCGTATTATCGTCATACAAAAACCATGTAAACGATAACCTTGTAATATCAGGAGGATTAGATGCTCGTTATTATGTTGGTTCACATTGGTACGAAGTTGATGATTTATTAGGAGGGCAATTTTTTCTTGATAATGAAACAAATACCAAAGCGTATGGTCAAGCCTTAAAAGTTGGTGATAGATATAATAAAGATTATGATGGAATAGTATTGCGTTCAGGTCTTTTCCTGCAAGCTGAATATCAAGTTAGTGATAAGCTAAATTTCTTTGTAGCAACAGATGTATCGAATACTAATTACAGCAAAGAGGAATTTATGAGTACAGATATTCCTGATAACGCAAGGAAATCTGATGATGTTAACTTTTTAGGATATGGCATTAAAGGTGGTGGTAACTATAATTTAGATGATAATAATAATGTATTTGTAAATGTGGGTTATTTCTCTAAAGCTCCTTTTATGGATGCTGCTTTTCAAGATGATGATACATTGGAGCTAAATGACGGTGCTGAAAATGAAAATGTATTTAGTTTTGAATTAGGATATGGCTATAGAAGTGAAAAATTCTCAGCAAATGTTAATGTATACCATACAAAATGGCTAGATAAGTTTTTGTCTTCAACAACGGTTAATAATACTACTCAAGAGAGATTCTATGCGAATCTATTAGGGATGGATGCACTTCACCAAGGGATAGAGATAGATTTTAAATATAATTTATCAAATAAGTTATCTCTGACTGGTATGGCTTCTATTGGGGATTGGCAATGGAAAAGCAATGTGTCTGGTATTATAAGAGATGAAGCAGGAGACCAAATAGGAGACCCATTAGAAATTTTTGCTGATGGTTTAAAGGTTGGTGATGCAGCACAAACAACTTTTGCTTTAGGGGCAAATTATAAGATTGCCCATAAGTCTCAAATGTATGTAGATTTTAACTTTGCAGGGGACATGTATTCTTCATATGACGTTACAAATAGAGGTAGTGAAGATTTGCCAGATGTTTGGGAAGTACCTTCTTATAGTTTGGTAGATGTAGGTTTAAGTCATGGTTTTAATATTGGTGTTTTCGATGCAACTTTAAACGGAAAAATTAATAACCTATTTGATACAGATTATATTTCGGATTCAAATGATATAGATGGTAGTTCATCTGGAGCATATGTGTATTATGGATCGGGTAGAACTTATAGTGTTAGCCTAAAAGTTAAATTTTAAAAAAAATAACGATGAAAAAAATATTTTATTTATTCGCAGTTTTACTAGGAGGTATAGTGACAAGTTGTGATCCTTTAGAAGATACTTATGAGGAAATTGGTGTTACAGAAGAAACGGTGGTAGGTGATTTTGAGCTTACCTTGTCTGATGATGATTATAAAGCTTTAGATTTAAGTTATGGTAATTTTAGTTCGGTAGACGACGCAAAATCTATGCTTCCCGCATTTCTTACAGATGCATATCCTGTACTTGGTAAAGGTTCATCTGCATTAATAACCTATAAAAGGTATAGTAAGGTAGAAACGTATAGTGAAAATGTTTACGAATTATCAGCAGAAGAACATGATGCTATTACAGGAAATACGTATGGTAATTTTGATAAAAGTTATCACATAATAAATTATTTAGAAGCTACTTATTCTACTCCATCTGAGGGAGATTTTGTTTCATTAAGATATGTATATTACTCAGGAGGATCTAGTACCTTAACAGACGGCTTTGCTTTTGAAAATGGAGAGTGGACGAAAATTACTGGTTTTACTGAAAGCGAGTACAATGATATGGGAGAAAGTTATCCTAATTTTACTAGTCATGATGAAGCTGCTGCCAAAATGCCTATAAAATTATTAGATGTTTATAAATATAATCCTAAAAGTACAGGAGATGTTGTAAGGGCAATGTATGAGTTGTACAAAGGTAATGGTGTTACAAAAAGTTATACCAGTAATTTTGTTTTTGATGGTTCTGTTTTTGTAAAATATGATAATGAAGCTTTAGAAACACTTCAATTTGGTCATGACGGAACTACATGGGTGCCAGATAATACTATTAAATATACTATTACCGCGGCGGATTATACTTTAGTTGCAACTTCATTAGCTAATAAATACCCTAGTCAAACAGGGAGTGTTGGTAATTACAGTAATTTTGATAGAAGACCAGGTAACGCTGCAGAATGGACAGATGATATGCTTGCGGAAGCATTTAGTTTTGTTTTAGATAATTTAGATTCTGGTGCTGCTGATGGACAAAAGTATGTAGTAACCTTTGATATTTATAATGGTTCTAACGGAACAGAGAGTATTATACTTATCAAATCAGAAGGAGTATGGGTTCTTAACTAGAACTTTTTTTTAATAAAACAAAAACCTCCATCAATCCTAATGATGGAGGTTTTTTTGTACATTTATTTTATGAAGAAAGCATATTTTTTAGTTAGTCTTGTTTTGATACTTTGTGGTTGTAGTAGTGATAGTACAGAAACGCCAATTGTACCTCCAGTAGCTGTTGACCCACCAGTAGCAGTAAATGATCAGATAAATGCTATTGAGGATCAGGACACAATAATTTCTGGGGTGTTAACTAATGATCAAAATATTGGTGCTTCCAGAATAACGAGTATAGATGCAACAACTGCCCAAAATGGAACAGTGGTGGACAATAGAGATGGCACATATACTTATCAACCTGTAGATGGTTTTACAGGTGTAGATACTTTTGCCTATACAGTATGCGATAAAGAAACTACGCCAAATTGCTCTACAGCAACGGTTGAAATTACTGTGACCGATGAAGGGACACCTGTGGCTAGTAATGATACAGTTTTGATAGTACAAAACACCTCTGTATTAATTTCTAACCTATTAGAGAATGACGAGCTTATAGATGACAGTGAGCTAACCGCGATTAATACAACTGCTACTTTAGGTACAGCGGAATTAAATGCAAATGGTAGTATAAGTTATACTGCGCCAAATGGTTTTACAGGAGAGGATACCATAGAATATTCTCTATGTGATGATGATGCAGTGGCAAGTTGTGTTACAGGGATTATTACAATATCTGTTTTAGAAGGAACTAGTTTTAATGTGCCTTCAGAATTGACTTATTATTACGGGGATTTACAATTTACGGATAATGCAGAAGTAAATTATACCTTATTAAAGGATCATACGGTAACGAACCATACTACCATATTATCTTACAGTCAAAGACATAGTCATTTATACAATGCAGATGCAGATGAAAGTAATTCGGACAATGTAATTCTTATGTATTCTGGTGAAAGTAGGTATTGGAAAGAGTATACATCTGGTTCTAACCCTTATAGTACACAAACGTATAATACAGAACATATTTACCCACAGTCTAAATTAGTATCTGAGGATGCTGTTACGGATTTGCATCATTTGCGTTCTTGCGATGCCATAGTGAATGAAGACCGAAGTAATTTCTCTTATACGGTAGGTAGCGGCACATATTCTTTAAGTAATGAAAAATGGTACCCTGGGGATGATTGGCGCGGAGACGTAGCTCGTATGGTGATGTATGTAAATATTAGATATCAAGAATCATTTGAGAAAGTCGGGAATCTTAATTTATTCTTAGAGTGGAATGTTTTAGATCCAGTATCAACATTTGAGCAACAAAGAAATATGTTTATAGAAGGAGCGCAAGGAAATAGGAATCCATTTATTGACAATCCTTATTTGGCGACATTACTTTGGGGAGGATCACCAGCAATAAACACTTGGGAGTAAATATAATTCACTATTTTTATCGAATAAATAAACCCTATGGAAATTGTAAAAACATTACACTCTTATTTAGCTTATGTTACATTAGCTGTTTTATTTTTAGCAGTTGCTAATGCTATCATTGGTTTAGTTGGTAAAAAAATATTTAATATGGGCAAAGATTTACGTTTAAGTCTTTTTGCAATGATTCTATGCCATATTCAACTGTTAGTAGGGTTAATATTATATTTTGTTTCTGCAAGTGGATTAAACGCTATAAAAGAATTTGGTATGGGAGGCTTAACAGCATCAGCTAGATTGTTAGCAGTAGAGCATCCTTTTATAAATATAATTGCTCTAGTACTTATTACTATTGGTTGGTCTCGTCATAAGAAGTTTGTTGAAGGAGATAAAAAATTTAAAAGTATTGCTATATTTTACGGTTTAGGTTTAGTACTTATTTTAAGTAGAATTCCTTGGGGGCAATGGTTGGCGTAATAATATTGCTTATTTTACCTTCCTAATTAAATAAAGATACACTGGAAAGTGATCACTGTACCCGCCAGTATAACTTCCTCCTGCGTAAGTTCGTAATGGGTATCCTTTGTATCTTCCTTTTGATGTAAGTAAATAGGGAGGGTTATAAACACCCGTTTTCCAAAATTTATACTCTTTATTTAAAGGAGCTACTATAGTTTTTGTCATGAAAAATTGGTCGAATAAATTCCATTTATCTCTATAAGCGAGGGTGCCTACTCCCTTTTTAAATAATTTCTCCATAGGGTTATAAAGAGAACCTTCTTCTAATTTTTTCTTTTTCCCTTTGGTTTGTAAAACTAATTTTAGACTTTCGTCTATTGGGTCGTCATTAAAATCACCCATGCTTATTATTTTGGCATTTGGCTCTATCTTGGAGATAGAATCTATAATACGTTTATTTAGTTTAGCGGCAGCTAAACGATTAGGTTTACTCCTAACTTCACCACCGCTTCTAGAAGGCCAATGATTAACAATAAAATGAATTTTGTCATTATCTAACAGACCACTAACAACCAATTGGTCTCTTGTATAGTCTCTATATCCTTCTTTGTTAAAAAGTAATAATCTATGACTTACAAAGGAGTCGGGAAGAAAAGCATTTTTTTTATAAAGAAAAGCAACATCAATACCTCGCTCATCCGGAGAATTAAAATGTATTATACCGTAATTCTTATTTTTTAAATTAGGATGCATTATTAAATCTTGTAGTACTTGCAGGTTTTCTATTTCGCATAATCCAATAATATCAGGAGAAGTATTAGTAGTTTCTGCACCAATTTCCTCGATTACTTTAGAGGTGTTTTCAATTTTTTTTAAATAACGTTTTTGTGTCCATTGGTCCTTTCCGTCCGGAGTTCTATCATCGTCTCTGGTTAGGGAGTCGTTAAGGGTATCGAACAGGTTTTCTACATTATAAAAGGCTATAGTTCGTATTTGGAATGTGGTTTTATTTTGGGAAAAACCACTACAAGATATTAGGAAGAATAAGAATATACATTTAAAATCCATAGCTAAAATATTAATATGTAAATATCGATAAAATATTGATGTTGAAGACTTTTCATACATGTTAAAAGGATTATTACTATATTTAAAGAAGAGTTGATACTAACCATACCAATCTAAAATGCGATATTTTATTATTTCGCTTGGCCTTCTTATGTTTCAATATATGAAGGCTCAAGAGCATCCAAAAGTTATTGGGATTGTGAAATCTTCAATGAATAAAGACGCGATAAAAAATGTTTTTATAGAAGTAGAAGGTGCCAATAACTCTACATTTTTATCTGATAAAGATGATTTTCAAATTATCTTAAAAAAGGAAGGTAATTTTGTTTTAAGAATTATTGCTAAAGACTATCTAATTAAAAGAATACCGATTGAATATAAGGACGCTTCCATAGATTTAGGGATTATTTATTTAGAACCAGATATTACTATAGAGAAGAGTACTAATTTAGTTTCATTAACAGATTCTGATTTAGCGGATGACCAAGGGGAGTCTATAACTTCTGGTATACTGCAAGCTACGAAAGATATTTTTTTGAATAGAGCAGCATTCGATTTTGGACAGGCATTTTTTAGAGTTCGTGGTTATGACTCTCAAAACGGAGAAGTTTTAATTAATGGTTTGCTAATGAATAAGTTAATAGATGGAAGACCACAATGGAATAACTGGGGAGGATTAAATGATGTAACTCGGAACCAAGAATTCTCGTATGGCTTAGAATCGGCTTCTTCTACTTTTGGAGGAATTCTAGGCGCCACAAATATAGATACAAGACCCTCGAGCATGAGGTCTGGTTTAAGGTTATCTTCTTCGGCATCTAATAGAACATATAGTGGGAGGTTTATGGCGACTTATACTTCTAAAATAAATAAAAAAGGTATTGCTTATAGCGTGTCTGGTTCAAGAAGGTGGGCCAAAAACGGATATGCTAAAGGTACTTTGTATGATGCCTTTTCTGTTTTCGGAGCATTGGAATATCAATTAAACACCAAGCATCATTTTTTGCTTACTGCTTTTTTAGCTTCTAATAGAAGAGGAAGTTCTTCTGCAATAACGGAAGAGGTTTTTAATATGGCTGGCAATAAATACAATCCATATTGGGGAAAGCAAAATGGTAAAATTAGAAATTCTAGGGAGCGGAGAATCCAAGAACCTTTACTTCTGTTTAATCATTTTTATAAAACAGATAAGGTGCAA
The DNA here is from genome assembly GCF_016744255.1 of Maribacter sp. Taxonomy (GTDB): domain Bacteria; phylum Bacteroidota; class Bacteroidia; order Flavobacteriales; family Flavobacteriaceae; genus Maribacter_B. The sequence continues at coordinate 75,787 of NZ_JADGES010000004.1, read as the reverse complement.
ATAAATACTGGCATATCCTATCAGTTAGGTGGTAGAGCAAAAAGTAGATTAGGTTATTATAATGCTCCTAATCCCGATAAAACATATTACAGATATTTACCGAGTTTTTATATTAATAGCCCCATCGGGGCAAATTTTTATAGTGCTAATAAAGCAAAGGAAGACTTTTTATTAGACCCTCAAATAGACTGGGATAATTTGTATACGGCAAATTTAAATACAACTTCAGGGGCGTCTTATATTTTATATGATGATGTTACTAAAGATAACCGGCTATTGCTAAATAGTACGAGCAATCTAGATATTAATGAGAAGGTACATTTAGATTTTGGAATATACTATAAAAGATTGCAGTCTAATAATTATGCTAAAATTGAGGACCTTTTAGGAGCTATTTTTCATAAAGATGTAGACGCTTTTTCTAATACGCTCAATGATATGAACGCAAATAATGAAAAGGTCACGGGAGATTTGTTTAATTATAATTATGCCTTGCATGCATCGGAGGTTAAGGTGTTTGGTCAATTAAAATATAAAACCAAAAATTGGAATGCATTTGTTGCGGGGAATTATGCTGCTTCTGGTTTCCAAAGAGAGGGACTTTTTAAAAATCAACGTTTTATAAACTCATCTATAGGTAAAAGTAAAAAGGTTACTTTTTCTAGTATTGGTATTAAAACGGGTTTCACCTATAAGTTTAATGGAAGGAATTGGGTCACCCTGCAGGGTGCTATTCTAGAGAGACCTCCTATGATGCAAAATATGTTTATTAATCCAAGAGAGAATAACCAAATAGTGCCTAGTATAGGAACGGAGAACATTTCCACGGTAGATATGAGTTATTTTGTTCGCTTGCCTAAACTTACAGGAAGAATTACAGGTTTTTACACCCGTTTTCAAAACACTACGGATGTTAACTTTTTTTATGTAGATGCTGGTGTTGGGTCAGATTTTGTACAAGAAGTACTTACGGGCTTGGACAAGTTACATATGGGGACAGAAATTGGGATGGAGTATCAAATATCTTCCTCTGTGAAATTAACAGGAGTGCTTTCTTTGGCAAAATACACCTATGCTAGTAACCCAAATGTGTCTATAAATTTTGATACGGCAGATGCAGAGGAAGAACTAATAAATACTATAGGTAGAATAGATTTGGGAAGAGCTAAATTAAAAAACTATAAGCTAGCGCAGGGTCCACAAAAGGCATTGGCATTAGGGATTAATTATAGAGACCCTAAATATTGGTGGGTAGGTTTAAGTGCTAATTTTTTAGGAAATAATTATGCCAATATATCTACCATTACAAGAACGGATAGTTTTTATTTAGATCCAGAAACAGGAGAAGAATTTAATGATGCAACAAGTGAGAATGTGGAAAATTTATTGGCTCAAAAACCTTTAGATAGCTTTTATCTTTTAAATGTTATAGGAGGAAAATCTTGGTTGCGCAATGGTAAATATATAAGTGTATTTGTAAGTCTAAATAATTTATTCAACACCTCCTACCGTACAGGAGGTTATGAACAAAGTAGAAACGGAAATTACGGTCAATTGAAAAAGGATAACCTAAGTGGCTCTCCTTCCTTTGCTCCAAAATATTGGTATGGCTACGGGAGAACTTATTTTTTAAACTTTGCAATTAGTTTTTAAATATGAAGAATAGAGGATGGTTAATATAAAAAATGATTTACTGTATTCTTTTTTAATTGGGTGTTTTGTGCTACTTAGTAATTGCGTAGCAGATAAAAATTTTGATGTCCCAGATAAACTATGTAAGGATGGTCTAGAAGTAAATATTACTATAGAAGATTTAAAAAACAGGTATGTGGGTCAGGTGTTTCAAATTCAAGAAAATCTTATTTTAGAGGCTGTTGTTATATCGTCAGATAAAGAGGGTAATTTTTTTAGTGTACTCCATTGTCAGGATAAGTATGAAAATCCAGAGCATGGAATACAAATAGAAATTGAGCTTCAAGATTCTCATTTGTTTTATCCTGAGGGTTCTAGAATAGTTATAAAATTGAAAGGGTTGTATTTTGGGAAGAGTAGAGGGGTTTATAAAATTGGTGGTGTTTTTACTTCATTTGGGAATGTATCTGTTGGAAGATTACCTGCATTATCTTTAAAACAACATTTGTTTTTGTCTTGTACAGAGGCAAAGGAACTAAAGCCTAAATTGATTACTATTCCAGAAATAAATGACACGTTATTGAATACGTTAATTACCATTAACGATGTAGAGTTTTCCCAAGAGATACTAGGTTTAAGCTTTGCAGAAAAAAAAGAAGAAACAGACCGTTCTTTAGAAGATTGCGAGGGTAATAAATTGTTCGTACGGAACAGTGGATATTCTGATTTTCAGGAGCAAATAATGCCAAGCTTAAGAGGTTCTATTACAGGTGTTCTATCTAGAGATACTAAAAATTATCAATTAATTATTAGAAGATTAGAGGATATAAGTTTTTCTGAGGAACGTTGTGAAGAAATGGTAGATGAATTTACATCAACCTCTATTTTTATTTCGGAATTAGCAGACCCAGATAACAACAGCTCTGGTAGATATGTAGAATTATACAATTCAGGAGAAACTTCCTTATCATTAAAAGGTTGGTTGCTTCAAAGATTTACGAATAGTAATACAGAAGTGAGCTCTGAAGTTGATCTGTCTGGTTTGATAATAGAACCTAATAGCACACTAGTTTTGGCTTCACATGCAGAAGATTTTAATTCTATTTATGGTTTTTTTCCAGATTTAGAAGTTGGTGCTAATGGCCCTGCAGATTCTAACGGAGATGATAATTTAGTTCTTTTAGATGCCTTTGGAACTGTAATCGATGTTTTTGGTGTAGTAGGAGAAGATGGTTCTGGTACCAACCATGAGTTTGAAGACGGGCGGGCTGTACGTAAATCTAATGTGCTAAAAGGAAATCCTACATATATTTTCTTCGAATGGATAATTACAAATGATACAGGAGGTAGTGGTACTATCCATAATCCGCAAGTAGCTCCTGACGATTATTCTCCTGGATATCATAATTAATTTTGTTTTCACGATGAGCAAAGCATATATAATGAATATTCTCCATAGTTAAATGCTTTGTAATATAGCCATTTACAACCTCATGTTTTCTAGATTTAGTAATGTTTTCTGGGCTAACGAAAGAACTAATGATGTATAATTGGGTGTTATTTCTAGTGTATTTTGGCAAGTCGATAAACTCTTCCAAAAACTCCCAACCATCTTTGTAGGGCATATTAATATTTCATAAAACAATTGGGGTAGTTTTATTCCTACAAAACACCTATTGCTTTTTATCTATCGGCATAGGAAAGTAGGTTTTATAGATGTCAAATTCTATTTAAAAGTCCGTAAAAGAGCAATTACATTGTAATAATTTTTTCAAGGTCAGAAGGGGTAATAGGCTTTACTATATAAGCTGTAACCATTGGTAAGGCCTTAATCATTTCAATTTCATTAGGGTTTATAGAAGAGCTCATTACAATAATTTTTAGGTCTTCTTTATTAGAAATTGGGGTATTTGCAAAACTGTCTAAAAATTCCCAACCACTCATTATTGGCATGCTTAAATCTAAAAAAATTATAGAGGGCATTTCTTTTTTACTTTTATCAATTTCTATTAAACCCTCAATCCCTTGTTTTCCATTTTCAAAAACTATGATTTTTTCACAAAAATTAGACTCTTTCATTAAACGTTCCGCGATATATACAAAAATGGAATCGTCATCAATAATACATACAGAGTTAGTTTTTGCCATTTGATTTTCTTTTAAGGAGTTTTAAAAATTAATTTAAATGTAGAGCCAAAATCTACCTTGCTTTCTACAGAAATATTTCCGCCCATAGCTTCTAATTGGTTTTTAGTAATGTATAAACCTACTCCTCGGGCATCTTTATTTCGATGAAAAGTCTTGTGCATACCAAATATTTTGCCTCCAAACTTGTTTAAGTCTATGCCTTTCCCATTATCCTTGAAAGTTAACTCTAAATATTTTTCATTTTTTATGGCATTTATTTCTATGATTGGTGGTCGGTCGGTTGCAGAATATTTTAGACTATTAGTAAAAAGATTTAATAATATACTATCTAAATAAGCAGGTACTGCTAAAACCTTAGCAGTAGGGGGAATATTAATAATTGTTCTGGCTTTTTTTTCTTTATATAGAACATTTATATTATTTATAACAGTCTCTATCACAGATTTTAATTCTATAGGAATTAATTGCTCATATACGTTAGAGCTAGATTGTACAACCTCATTTAAATTATGTACAGTACTGTTTAAACTCTCCGTTGCTTCTTTGAGCATGCCCATTAATTTATACTTTTCATTTTCATCCTTCTCATCTAATAAAAACCCAGTTACCATGGATAAATTAGTTGCGTGTGAGCGTAAATCATGTGAAACCATATGCGAAAAGTTTCTTAAACTATTATTTTGTTCGCGGGTAATTTCAGAGAATTCTCTAAGTCTTTTGGCAGATTCTTTTTCTTTGGTTACATCTGTAATTACACCGATAGCTTGGTTGTTACCCTTTTCTTTGTTGGTAACGAAAGTTGCTACGGCTTTTAAATGTCTAATGGAGCCATCTGTTAGTAGTATTCTATATTCGATTATTCCATTACCTTTTCCTTTACTTAGCCAATAAGCTTCCTCTAATACTCTACTAAAATCTTCTGGATGAATAGAAGAAGCCCAGCCTTCATAGGCAGTTGTGTGTTTGGGATCAACATGGTGAATTTTAAAACACATTTCATCCCAGATGGTAAATTTATCCTTAGTATAAAATTCCCATATACCAACATTAGACGCGGCAGTTGCTCTTTGGGTTCTTTCTGCTTGTTCGCTATACTTTAATTCCGCTATTTTACGGTCGTTAACATCTTGGCAAACACCAAAAAGCCGAACGCATTTTCCATTTACAAATACTGCTTGCCCCTTAGTTCTAACCCATAACTCGTTACCTTTTCCAGTAATCATTTTAACTTCGGTATCCCATGGAATTCCTTTGGTTATTGCTAGATTAGATAATTCGTATAGTTTGTCTCTATGTTTTCCTTCTTTAAAATGATTAAAACATTCTTCGTAGGTTTGGGGTACATAATCATGAGGTTGTTCATGTATAATATTTACCATTTTTGTCCAAGAAACTTTAAAATCTTGCAAGTTTACTTCCCAACTACCTATTCTAGATAATAATTGTGCTTCTTTTAATGATTCTTCTTTGTTCTTGGAAGAGGTAACATTTTCTAAAACAATAATTAATCCTCCAATATCGCCATTGGCTATAGTCCAGGGGTTAATATTCCATTTTAATGAAATATATTCTCCATTCTTAGAAAGGAATTTTTTTCCTTTACTAGAATAGGAGTTTCCTTGTAAACAATTTTCTAAAATTGGAAGAAATTCTTTTGGTAAATTATTCATTACTGTAAAAAAAGGTAATCCATTAAATCCTTTTTTTAAGCCATGCATAGAAACCCATTTTTGGGAATATGTAAGAAACCTTAATTTTTTATCTAAAGTTGCGATAGGGATTGGCACATCTTTAATTAAAAGCTGGTTTAATGTCCTTTCTGCTGTTGTAGAAGTGGCCATACTCAAATTTAGTAATTATTTGCAAAGAGAACACGTATTTTTTAAGAATTATCTTACGCGTAATATTTCCTTTTTCAATGAGTTTTGATTTGGAATATTTTATGGGTGTAAATATTTTTTCTTAAAATTAAGTTTATTGGGTTATTTTTATACTGGAGAACATCAGGTACTATTATAGAAGTATTTTACGTAATGTAGTCTTATGGGTATTAAATAAAAAAATGAATATAGAACTAAATATTGCTTTAATACAGACTTCATTGGAATGGGAAAACCCAGAATTAAACAGAGTTTTAATTCAAAAAAAGATAGAGGCTTTAAAGGAAAGTACGGATGTTGTAGTATTACCAGAAATGTTTACTACGGGTTTTACAATGAATCCATCTTCTATAGAGATTGATGAGGGGAACAAGACCATTGCTTGGATGCAAAAAGTTGCATACGAAAATGATGTCGCCCTCGTTGGTAGTATAGCTTTTACAGAGCTAAATAAACATTACAATAGGTTATGTTTTGTAAGTCCAAATGGAGAGTATTGGTATTATAATAAAAAACACACTTTTACTTTAGTAGGTGAGGGCAAGGTTTATGAGTCTGGTACGGAACGGTTAATAGTAAATTATAAAGGTTTTCGTATTTGCCCATTAATATGTTATGACTTGCGATTCCCGGTTTGGGCTAGAAATACAGAAAATTATGATGTATTACTTTACGTTGCAAATTGGCCTAAACCTAGAATTTTTGCTTGGGATAGTCTATTAAAGGCTAGGGCTATAGAGAATATGGCCTATTGTATTGGCGTAAATCGTATAGGAAAGGATAACTCTGGCTACGAATACCCAGGGCATTCTGCTGTATACGATTATCTAGGAAATACGTTAGTTTTTTCTAATAAGGAAGAAACTTTATACACAACCTTAAGTAAAACTCATATTGAAAAGACAAGGGGCAAACTAAAATTTTTAGAAGACCGTGATTCTTTTAATCTAAAACCGTAAACGTTTGTTCTAACTCCCAATTCGCCCTTACTTCAATAGGAACAGGATAATAGCTAACCTTTTCTGGTTCTATTTGCAGCAAATAATTACCGGTATCCCATTTTTTATTAGAATTAGAGTCAAAAAGAACACGAGCCATATATTTAGCGGGTTTTAAGTGGTTAAACTCAAAAACCTCCGATTCTAAAGCATAAATTTCCCTTTGTACTTCTCCTTTCTCATTGGTTAGTTGTACAATAAGAGGAAATTCTAAATTAGTACCTACAACAGATAATCTCAGGTTTCCATAATCTGCTAAGCTCTTTGTTTTTAACCCAATACTTAAAGTGTCGTTAGTGGTATTAAAAAAATCTGTTATTGCTCCTGGAAAAATATCAATAAGATAACTTTGATTTGGTTTTTTTTCAAAATTAAAAGCTAAGGCATTCTCAAGAGTATCTAAAATAACAGAAAATTTAATAGGTAAGGAATCTTTATCAATCATTTTAATTTTAGAAGAATCCATGGCTATTAATGGGGTGTTTCCTGTAAGATGAAAAGAATCATTCAGATCAATAGCGCCTCTATGATTTGCTGATAATGTAAGAGTATCAATTGCTATTTTTCGGCTCTTTATTTTAAAAGTGTCGAGTGTTTTGTATTTCTGGTTAGTTACTGTAAAAAGAAGCGAGTCCATCTCAAAAGGTGTAAACCAAAAATTAATACTATCCTTTTTAGGTTCTTTTTGCAACATAATCTCTACCGAATCTGGAATGATAGAAATTGGTTTTATAATACTATTTTTCCCGTCTCCAAAATAGCCAAAAGTAATTTTATTTTTAGCGCTTAAAGTAGGTACTGCCATAGCAAAATTTGGCACTTCTTTAAAAAGAGTTAAAAGAAAAATAGAATCTGTGGGTATGGAAATAGTGTCTTTAATAAAACCTATTTTGTCTGTATTTTGGTCAAAAACATGGTTTTTCGCATCGTCTTTTAGGGCGAAAAGAGCATAGTTTCCTTTTTTTAGGTTTTTTAGGTTGAATATTATGGTGCTATCTAGCGTATTGGTTATGTAGTTAGGTGGTTTTTGAAAAATTGTAGAATCCGTGTAAGCGCTATCTATTTCGTAAAGCATTACGCTAATGAACGTATCGGCATCTTTATTAAAGGCATCTTTTACTACGCCTTTAATCTCTAGAGAATCTATATAAGTGCCTGTAGAAAATATATAAGTTAAAAAACTATTGGGATTGCCTTCATTATTGTCTACAATACTTTCACCAAAATTAAGGGTGTAAGTGGTGTTTTCTTTTAAAGTATCTTTTATAGTTATTTCTACATATTTACTAGCGCCACCTTGAGGAGATAAATCGGGGGTATATTTTAAGGGAGGAGAAATAATAAGTTGTTCTTGAACATCTTTAAGTTTTATATACTCGTTAAAATATAAACGTATTTTGTTTTCTGAAAAATTGATGCTCATATTTTCAGGCTCTGCTTTAATCAATATTGGAGCTTCGATGTCTTTTGGGCCTCCTGTAGGGCTACCTCTCCTAGCACATTGATAAAATGCGGCAATTATGATGATAAAAAAGAAGTAGGCTAAAATACGTTGTAACATTACCTTAAAATATGAACAACAAAGAAACAACATATTTAATGAAATTAGAAATTACAAAACTACAGCCATACTGGCAATATAGATTGTTACTCCTGGTGCTTCTTGTAAAGTTTTTGCACAAATTTCCATTGTTGCTCCTGTTGTAATGACATCATCTAATAAAAGAATTTTTTTATTAGTAAGCACCAAAGGATTTGTTAAATGATAAAGATTTTTTTGCTCTTGCCATCTTCTAAGACGCCCCTTTTTAGTTTGTGTTTTTGTATTGGCTGTTTTTATTAGAACATTCTCTAACAACGTAGTGTTTAAATGTTTTGCCAAACATTCGCCAAATTTAGTTACTTGGTTGTAGCCTCGTTTCTTAAGTTTTTTAGAATGAAGAGGAACAGGAATAATGTAGTCTATATCTTTTAGAAAATTATTTTCAGCTAATATTTGACCGTACCATTCTCCAATGAAAATACCAATTTGCTCTTGGTTTTTATATTTTAAATTATGGATAAGGTTTTTAACGATTCCAATTTCTGTGAATAATAAAAAGGAACTTCCTTTTTTTATGTTAATTCGTCCATAAAAAATACGGTCTATCGAGTTTTCTTCGTTAAAGGTAAAGTCGGTGAGTGGTATTTGGTTTCGGCAAACGGTACACAAATGTTTCTCTCCTCTATGTAATCGTACATTACAACCAAAACACACTATGGGTAATAGGAGTGTGTTGATATCATTTAGTATATTTGATAGCTTAGAATACAATAAATCTTAGTTTTTTATTAACCTACTTTAAAGACCGCTTTGTTCTGATGGACAGTCAAGATAACAAAATAAATTATAAAGTAATACTTGCAGCTTTGGCAGCAGTAGTACTAGGAATTCTTATCGCCTTTTACTATAGTTATGCGCAATCTAAAACTCAAATTAATTACTTAGAGCAAGAGAAAGACCTATTAGTAAAGGATTTAACTATTATGAAAGCAGATGTGGATAGACTTTCTGCTCTCAATGAGGTTAATGAAATAGAATTACAAGATTCTAAATACAGGGTGCAACAATTAATAGATTCTGTCGGTAGATTAAACTTTACCGTAGAAAAATTAAGAGAGTTTAAAACGGAATTAAGAAGATTAGAATCTAAAAACGATAGTCTTAAATTAAAGAATAATTTTCTTAAATATAATAGCATGCTTATAGGTGAAAAGTATGAAGAATCTAGACGTCAAATCGAAATTTTAAGAGGAAAGAGTAACTCTTTAGCAGAAGCAGAGGCTTTACAACGCAAGAAAATATTAGAGTTAAATAACGAGCTGAAAACCAAGAACTATTTAAAACTTCAGAATGCTACAGGAAGTGGTTTTAGATTACGTAGTGAAAAACCTATAAAAACAAACAAGGCGTCTATAATTGAAAAATTAAGAGGTTGTGTAACTATAGTTGCTAATCCAGAAGATGAGAATAAAGATAAAGTGCTTTATTTTCAATTCTTAGATCCTAATAAGCAGGTTATAGAAGATAACGCAAATACTATAAATGTAAACGGAAACGTATATAGTAAAAGAGTGGAATTTATTTTTAATGGAAAAGAGACACCTGTATGCGATTTTATTTCTATTCCAGAAGGTTCTTTACAACCAGGAATTTACACAATAAATGTGTTTGAAGATGAACGGTTATTATCATCGGCAGAATTTCAGTTAAAATAAACATTCTTTTAGCTTAAAATTCTATTTTTGCCAAATGGCAAAACAAGAAGACAAATTTAAAAAGGTAATCTCCCACGCTAAGGAATATGGATATGTATTTCAATCTAGTGAAATATATGATGGATTAAGCGCTGTTTATGATTATGGACAAAACGGAGTAGAGCTTAAAAAAAATATTAGAGAGTACTGGTGGAAAGCCATGGTACAACTAAATGATAACATTGTAGGTTTAGATGCTTCTATATTTATGCACCCTACTACTTGGAAGGCTTCTGGGCATGTAGATGCATTTAATGATCCCTTAATAGATAACAAAGATTCTAAGAAAAGATATAGAGCAGATGTCTTGGTAGAAGATTATGTTGCTAAAATTGAAAATAAAATTGAAAAAGAAGTTAAAAAAGCAGAAAAGCGCTTCGGAGATTCTTTTGATAAAAAACAATTTTTAGCAACTAACCAAAGAGTAGTTGAATACCAAGAACAAGCAACAAGTATTTTAAAAAGACTAGGACAATCTTTAGAAAAAGAAGATTTAGTTGATGTTAAAAAACTTATAGAAGAGTTAGATATTGCTTGCCCTATGTCTGGATCTAAAAACTGGACAGACGTAAAACAGTTTAATCTTATGTTCGGCACCAAGCTTGGAGCCAATGCAGAAAGCGCAATGGATTTGTATTTGCGTCCGGAAACTGCACAAGGTATTTTTGTAAATTTCTTAAACGTTCAGAAAAGCGGACGTATGAAAATTCCTTTTGGAATAGCACAAACAGGTAAAGCATTTAGAAACGAAATTGTAGCAAGACAATTTATTTTTAGAATGCGCGAGTTTGAGCAAATGGAAATGCAATTCTTTATTCAGCCAGGAACGCAAAAAGAATGGTATGAAAAATGGAAAGAAAATAGAATGAAATGGCACCTTTCTTTAGGACTAGGAGAGGATAATTATCGTTTCCATGATCATGAAAAATTAGCCCATTATGCAGATGCTGCGGCAGATATAGAATTTAGATTCCCATTTGGATTTAAGGAATTAGAAGGAATACATTCTAGAACAGATTTTGATTTAGGAAGTCACGAGAAATTTTCAGGTAAAAAACTACAATATTTCGACCCAGAACTAAATAAGAACTACGTTCCTTATGTGTTAGAAACCTCTATAGGTTTAGATCGTATGTTTTTGGCCGTTTTTTCTAACTCTTTACAAGAAGAAGAATTAGAAAATAACACAACAAGAACAGTATTAAAACTTCCAGCAGTTTTAGCTCCAACAAAAGCGGCTATATTACCACTGGTTAAGAAAGATGGTTTACCAGAGATTGCACACGCAATAATAGAGGATTTAAAATGGGACTTTAATGTAAGGTATGATGAAAAAGATGCTGTAGGTCGTAGGTATAGAAGACAAGATGCTAATGGTACTCCGTTTTGTATTACAGTAGATCACCAAACCAAAGAAGATAATACAGTTACCATACGCCATAGAGATTCTATGGAGCAAGAAAGAGTTGCAATCGCAGATTTAAAAAGTATTATTTCTAAAGCTGTAGATATGAAAACTTGGCTTTTAAAAATGAAGTAAAATATTTATTCCCACTAGTGGGTTTAATACCTCGATGCTTGCATCAAGGTAATTTGCTTAAGAATAATGAAAAGGCTGTATTTGTACAGCCTTTTACTTTTTCTCGAAAATGCGATTAAATTTATTAGGTGGGTCTTTTACCAAAAGAACCTTTTCTTTAGTAAAAGGATGCGTAAATTCTAAGGAATAGGCATGCAAGTAAAGCCCTTTGCCTTTTAATTCTAAATCTTTTAAAGCATAAGTTGGGTCTCCTAAAATAGGATTGCCTATACCATATAAATGTTTTCGTAATTGATGTTTCCTTCCTGTAGCAGGGGATAATTGAACCCAGTTTAAAAATGCAAACCTTTTAGATGGCGTTGTTTTTATAACTTTATATTTAGAGGTTGCTATTTTACCGTCAATGGGTGTAGAGATGGTTCCAAAGGGTTTCATTGTTCCTATGGTAATTGCTATATAGGTTTTATTTATTTGTTTGTTCTCAAATAATTTATTTAAAGCAATAATACTAGAACTTGTCTTACCTACTACTAATAGACCAGTTGTTGGGTAATCTAATCTATGTGCAGGTTTGGGATTAACAGCATCTGGTAAAGTACTTGGACTTATATTTTGTTCTAAGGCGTTAGTTATAGTTTTAAAAGAGTTGCCACTTACAAGAATACCTGCAGGTTTATTAATTATGGCAAAATACGCATCTTCGTAAATGACTTCTAAGGATAGAGTAATTTTTTTGTGCGGTGTAGTTTTTTTGTCTTCTAAGAGAACAATTACTTCTCTTCCACATATAAAATTTGCTGTAGAGGCAACATTTCCGTTTACGAGAATAAGTCCTTTTTTGAGACTTTTTTTTAAAGCCGATTTTGTCGAAATGGTATTAAATATACCTACACCATATTCTTGTAATCGCACAGGTTTAAGTAAAACCTTAGCTGTGTGCGACTCTAGAATATTTAAGGTTGACATTTTTAAAATCGAAAACCTACAGATAGGCCGGCTTTATACATAAATGTGTCTTGGTAATCTTCCGGACTTATATTTCTTCCGAAACCACCGTTTAATTCTACAGTAAATCTTTCACTAAAAGTAACGAGTTTAAAACCACCTCCTAGACCAAGCGCTAAGGTACTATAGTCAACATTTCTTTGTCCTAAATTGTTATCTGGAATATCATCTTCTCCAGTATAATATAAACCAAAAGCTTCCGCAAAAAATCCACTTCTTGGTTCATAGCCAAAATAAGCTCTTATGTTAGCCCCTAATCCAAAATTACCGTTGTAGTCTGTTGCTTTATTATCAAAATAAATATCCCCACCAATACTAGTGTCTTCATTTATATAATGTTCATATGCAAAACCAATAGTTGACGTAGCTAAAAAGTGACCAACATTAAATTTAATCTCATCATTATTTTCTGAAGACCCTTGTGCTGATAAAAAATAGGAAGCTCCTATTAATATAATTAAAACAATTACCTTTTTCATTAATTTAATTCTAAATTTAAAAATGTAAAAATAAGATATTATATTTTTAAAATTATAGATCCACTAAATCCTATTTTATTATTTTTAGGCACACAAGAAAATCTATGAAAATTATATCGTACAACGTAAATGGCATAAGAGCTGCTTTAAAAAAAGGATTTATAGAATGGTTGCTAGCTGCAGACCCAGATGTAATATGCTTACAAGAAATAAAAGCAAATAAAGATCAGTTAGATTTAGATGTTTTTGCGCAAGCAGGATACGCTTATAATTATTGGTTTAGCGCTCAAAAAAAAGGATATAGTGGCGTTGCTATATTAGCAAAGAAGAAACCGGATCATATACAGTATGGTACTGGAATCGATTATATGGATTTTGAAGGAAGAAATTTGCGTGTAGATTATGGTGATGTTTCCATAATGAGTATGTATTTACCTTCTGGAACGAATATGGATCGTTTGGATTTTAAGCTAAAATATATGGCAGATTTTCAGACTTATATAAATGAATTAAAAAAAGAACACCCTAATATTATTGTTTTGGGAGATTATAATATATGCCATGAGGCCATAGATATCCATGACCCTGTTCGTAATAAGAACGTTTCTGGGTTTTTACCTGTAGAGAGAGAATGGATTGGTGATTTTATGAAGAGTGGATTTATTGATAGTTTTAGGCATTTTAACAAAGATGCCGATAACTATTCTTGGTGGAGTTATAGAGCTAATGCCAGGAATAACAATAAAGGTTGGCGTTTAGATTATGGAATGGTAAGTTCTTCTTTAGAGGATAGACTACAAAGAGCTTTAATTTTGTCTGAAGCCAAACACAGTGATCACTGTCCGGTTTTAGTAGAAATAAAATAGGAATATTAGTAAAAACAAAAAAGTACAGTAGATAACTGTACTTTTTTGTTTTATAAAATAAGAGATAATAATTATCTATAGATGGTTACATGACCAACAAATTCGCGGTCATCATTTTCTCCGTTTAGTTTAATAACGTACCAGTAATCTCCTGCAGGTAAATCTACATTGTTGTATGATCCATCCCAATTTCCTTGTTTTATAAAATACTTAACTTGCCTACCATATCTATCATAGATAGCTCCCCATAGATTAGGGAACCCTTCTACATTCTTAAAGACCCATGTGTCATTATTTCCATCGCCATCTGGTGTAAAGAAATTCGGAATTTCAATATCTATAAATTCCATAGGTATTTCTATACTAGTTTCGCACCCTTTTCCATCGATTACTTTTGCAATATATACAGCAGTATGGTTAACAAACATAGAACCAGTAGCGTTAGTTTCATCATCAAAATAATAGGTGTAATTTCCATCACCACCAGTTGCTTCTAAAACTATTTCATTAATTTCGCCTGGTTTAGTGGCTAAAACTAATTGTTCTTGAGCTTCAATAGAAAAGCTTTTAACCTCAACACAACCAGTACCTAAATTCACTATACTTATCGTATGGTTTCCAGAGGTAATATCTGAGAAATTAGTATCAGACTGCGCATTTGCTACATCTGGGTTGTTTGGTGTTGGATCATCTAAATCGAATACAATTTCTGTGGTATCTAAAGTGCTATCATCGAATATAACAGAAACTCCATAAGTAGGAATACCATCGATACATTCATTTATTTTATCTATTTCCGAAGAAAGATTAGAACCTACTTTTACTTCTTGGACTAATACAAATTGGCATCCATTGGCATCTTTAAGGTAAATTTCATAGAAACCACCATCTAGGTTGTCTAAAAGTAAAGTAGCACTTCCTACACTAGTGTATGCATCTGCAGGACTAGAAAGATTGTATTCATATGGAGCAGTTCCTCCAGAAAGGCTTACTTCTATAACTCCATTGTCATCACTAGAACATACCTCATCTTCTACTCGGGTAACAATTGCATTTAATGCTGCTGTTGGGGAATCTACTACGATGTTATTTACAGCAATTTCACAACCATTTGCGTCTTGTACTATTACACTGTATGTTCCGCCAGCTAGTTCCTCGAATAGATTAGTATCTACAGATTTTTCAGGACTAGATGAGATAATGTATTGGTATGGTGCATTTCCGCCATTAACACTTATTTCTATACTTCCATCTTCTTCACCAAAACATTTAATATCTTGTTTGTTAGCAATGGAAGCATTTAATAGCGCAGGTTCCGATATAGTAATAGTTTCAGAATACACATTACAGTTAGTACCTCCGGTTGCTAAAATTCTATAACTTCCTTGTCCTAAATTTTCAAAAATTCCAGAATCTTGAGGGGTTCCTTGTAGTGTACCACCAGCTTCTAATTGGTATTGATAACCTCCTAAACCACCAGTTGCTTCTGCAATTAGGACAGCATCCATTTCACCAAAACAGTTGATAATAGTATTGTCTCTATTTACTGTTATAGCCAATGGTTCTACTATGTTTATGGTTCGTATTACTGTAATAGGAGAAACACAAAGGTTAGCTGCATCACGTGCTTCAAACTCGTAGGATCCTGCTGCTAATAATGGGTATACTTGCTGATTACTCCATGGAGTTACATTAGCAGTAGGAAAAATTATTCTATATTCATAAGTGCCTCCGCCACCGCTGGCTGATACCGTAATTTCTCCAGAATTAGGAGCACAGTTAGGTTCTTGGCTTATTACACCATCAATTTTTATTTCGGATGGATCTACAATTTGAATAGTAGCTGTTGTAGTATCACAACCATAGCCATCTATAACGGTTACTGAATAGTCTCCCTCGAATAAATTATAAAAAATATTGCTGACTTGTGGTAATCCGCTAACTCCAGTAATCTCATTGTTTAAGACGTATTGGTAGCTAGAAGGACCATTTGTTCTAGTAGCAATAACTGTAATGCTAGCATCATCTGCTTCTGTGCAAGAAGGATTGGTAGCTGTTATTGTTACAGGGTCTACTGTAATCACATCAATTTCTGGTATTGTAATTATCTCTACATCACTGCAACCATTAGCATCTCTAAGGGTTAATTCGTAATTAATGCCAGAAGTTAATCCGCTAAACACATTATTAGCATCAAAAGATTGTATTGGTGTTCCAATACTAGGATTAACTAACTCAAATTCGTACGTACCCCAGCCGCCTTCTGGTGTTGCAGTTACTTGCGCATCGGTACCTGGAGAGCATGTAAGTTCATGGGTAATGGAATAGGTAAAGTCTAAAGTCTGTACCGGACTTTGAATAGAAATTTGATCAGAATTTTGACTACATCCAGTATCCGTATCTATAACTTTTATAAAGAAAGTACCTGCGGGTAGCGTACTATTGTTTATCGCAGCAGTACTTGTACTGTTTGTAAGAGCTACGTAAGGAGTAGTTAAGTTATTTGCATTGTAAATTTCATAGCTAAATCCTGTTCCAAATCCAGAAGTGGTAAAAGAAATTCCGCCATTAGATTCTCCAAAACATGTAATGTCATTTGTTTTAGTCGCTATGACTTTAATAGTATCAAAAGGTGCTATTTTATAACTTACTTGTGCTGTACAGCCGGTAACAGTATCTGTTAGTTCATAAATATAGGTGCCGGGGTTTCCTGCCGGAATAGTTACGGTTCCTGAACCAGTGCTATTTATTAAGTTACCAGAAGGCAGTTCTTTTACACTATAATTTGCCATACCGCTTCCACCAGTTCCGTTGATAGTTATACTAGCATCCGTTATACAATTCATAGCTGTTAGTTCTGTGTAACTTGCGGTTACTTTAGTAGCAGCAGGAACGATGACTGTAATTTGGTCTGTACAACCATTAGCATCTACAACATCTATGATTACACTTTGTGCTATAGTTTCAAAAGGAATAGAAAAAGTACTGGACGCACTAAAACTATTGCTATTAAATCTGTAATTATAGGGCGCTGTTCCTGTAGGAGTACCACTTCCGTTATTAATTCCTGTAGTAATTGTAGCTAACCCTAATCCGTTAGTTATATTACATGCAAAGGTAGATACTGTTGGTGTTTCTAAGGTTAATACGGAAGGTTCTGTAATGGTTTCCGTAACTAGTGTTTGTACACAATTTTTGGCAGATCTTACTCGTATGTCATATGGACCTGGAGCTAGATTTTCGAAAACATTAGAGGCTTGGTATGTAATACCGTCCTTGCTATATTCATAGGTAACATCTAGGTTATCTGTGGCAGGTGTTTGCTCTACAACTATTTTACCATTATCAGCTCCGTTACAAGTAACATGTTGTATGGACTGTATTTTAAAATTGGGTTGTGTAGGGGGATCTAATGTTGCGTATACTGTTTGTATAGGGCAACCAGATAGATTATCTGTGACGGTAAACTCATAGTTAACAGAATTTGTTAATCCTGGAAATATACCTGTAGTGTTTGTTGGGCCAGCAGGAACAGTTTGTATGAACGTATAATCGGTTGAACCGCCGTATACTTCTATAGTTACCTCTCCACTATTTAAAGGGTCACATAGCTCAACACTACTAATATTGGCTTTGCTTACCATTTGTGGGTAAATAAATATGTTTTCTTTAAAAGAACAACCATTTTCATCTCTCACTTCTAATTCATGTGTTCCTGGACCTAATTGTTTAGTCGATAAATTCGTTACTTCACCATCCCAAATATATTTTGGAGTAGTATTTGTTGGGTTAGTTCCTAGGTTGGATAGACTAACTGTAATATCATAAATTTCATTCGTAGAAGTACATCTGTTAGTTACATCTATTGTGTCTAATACAGGTTCGTCATCTTTAGTAATAGTAATAGGGGTTCCTAAACCTTCTACACACCCACCACCATCGCGAACATACACTTGGTAAATATTATTAGTGCCGTCATAAGCTGTGGGAGTTATTGTTTTAAAGCTATCAGGGCCAAAATCTGAATCTACAGGTACTGTACCATCTACAACAAAGGCATATTCATATTCATGCCAACCAGTTTGATCTAGTTTGTTTCTGATGTTAAAATAGCGCTGATTGTCCCATCCACCTTTGGCTGTTACGGATATTTGAGCTCCTATATTACATGTTGCTGGAACATATTGGTCTAGTTCTAATTTTAGTTTAGACTTTGGTCTATAAATTAAGAATCGATTTCCGGACCTACAACCTGCTTCAGTAGTAACTTCAACCACATACCATGCTAATTTTAAGCCAGTTAAATCAATTTCAATATCTCCTCCAGATCCGCCATCATTTGCTGTTCCACTTCTTCTAAAAGAAGGTATCCAGGAATGAGAGTCATGTACGGGTCCTCTATCACTTGTATGTCTAATACTCCAATTGACTGTTTGTACGCCATCTAAATCATTATCTCCTGCACCAGCAACGGTGAATTTTACTTTTCCATCGGATCCTGAAAAACAAGATAAACTTTGAGGAGTTGAGATTACATCTATATTAGTATTTGGTGGCTCTGGATTATGGACTACACCTAAACTTCGCCAGCGCTGGCATCCTGTATTTTCGTCGTACAGTACAATAGCATAACTAACACCAAAAAGAAGCCCACTAACTCTTAGGTCTCTTTCAAAACCTACGGGGTCAGAATCTAGGCCTAAAACAGGGTTAGAAGCGTCATTAAATTCTCTCCAAGACGGTGGATTGTCTTCGTCATAAGGCCATATACGATATTTAAATGGGCCTACTAATCCTACTGGGTCACCAACTTCAACCTCGAATGTAGCACCACTTGCACATGATTGCTCTAAACTTACTTGTGGTTTTTGAACCCATGGTAAAGCAGGCTGCTCAATTTCAAATAAATCGGATTCATAGACACAGCCCTTTTCATCTTCAACTTCTACGTAAAAATGATGTGGCCAGTACATTCTAATATCATAACCACTTGGATGTGTAGACATATCTACATTTTTATATTCTCTATAAGTCCAATATCTAGCAGTACCAGCGGCATGTGCAGCAGGGCTATTAACTCTTATTAGTTTAATAGTTACTAAGCCAGTAGCATTTTGAATATTGTTTACATTAGTATTACCCCATTGCGTACCACCAGAAACAGCACAAGTAATATCTGTTTTAGTAACATCGGCGGTTATTGAAGCCTCTGCACCTACAATAACTTGTTCTCCTATTAATTCGCAGCCAAGCGCATCTTTAATACCATAAGTATAGGTAGTAGCATCTAAATTAGTATATAAAGTTTGAGTAGTATAGCTACTACCATCAAAACTATATAAAAATGGAGGTGTTCCTCCAGAAACAACTAGTTCCACAGAACCAGTTCCGTCTTTTCCGCAAGCTGTATCAGATACATTATGGCTAGAGGTTAAAGTAGGAGCAACTATGGTTGTAACGGGGTCTGTTATGGTAACACAGCCTTTACTATCTGTTACTTTAAAAGTATAGGTTGCGGCTGTAGAAGTTGAGTAAGGCATAGTTACACTACTATATGTTGCGCCTCCATCTGTACTAGCTTCATATATATAATCTGAGTCTGGGTAACCTTCTTGTGCATTTACTTGTATAACAGCGTCAGGCGAAGTACCGCACCCTAATGGTTTTGTTATTTGCGCTAAAGCAAACAACTGACCGCTAATTTTGGTGTCGGCAACTATAGTTTCGCATCCGTTGTTACCTATAACTTTTACAATATAATCGTCTGGTGTTAGATTAGACAGGGTAAAAGTTCCCCCAGTTATCGGCATAGGAGTTCCATTATTTAAAGTATAAAAATAGGGAGCGTCACCGCTGGTAATATCTATTTTTAATTCTCCTTTGGTAGCTGTGCTATAACAGTAGTTAGAGGCAGCAATATCCACTGTTGAGGTTGGCCCTCCACGATCTTCTAAAACAAATGTTTCGGAATCTAATACACATCCATTTATATCTGTCACTACTATAGTATGCGTTCCTGCTTGTGTTAAACCTGTAATGTTTTTATTGGCTTGTGGGGCTGTAGGCGTATTATCTGGTTGTAATACATAATATGCATAATTATTCCACCCGCCAGAGGCTTCAATTGTTATTCCGCCTGTTGTTCCACAGTTCATATGTGCAACACTAAAAGAATCAATTACTAAAGCACTAGTAGGCGCCTTAATTTCTAGAGTCTCTACTTTTTGACAAGCACTTGCTGCGTCATTAATTCGTAATGTATACGTATCCGCTGCTAAGCCAGAAATGGTTATAGGGGAAGTTGTGGCGTTTAATACACCTAACCCTGTAGGCGTTCCTGTACTATCTTCTACAACTATATCGAAAGAAGTGTCGTAATCACTAACGCTAACCTCAATACTACCATCAGCAGTACCAGCAGCAAAACAACTTACATTTTTCTTTACAGAGGAATTAACACTAAAGCCAATAGGGTTAGGAACGGTAAAGTTCCTAACAATTATGCAACCATCATCAGCTGTGACCTCAAAAGTATATGTGTTTGGTAATAATCCATTAAAAGTATTATCAGGAGCGTTTATAATTGTTGGTGATGTTGTTCTATATGTAAATGGAGCATTTCCATTTTCTATTGTTAATTGCACATCTGTAGCTCCTGTAGAACAATCAATATCACTTGTAGTAAAAATGATATTAGAAGGATTAGAACCAGCATTAACCACTTGGTTTACAGTTGTTGTACATCCGTTTGCATCTTTAGTGGTAATTGTAAATGTGCCTGAACCTAAACCAGTAAAGTCAGTATTAAGTTGAAAATCAATACCATTTAAGCTATATTCAAAAGGAGCATTACCACCAGATGTAACAGCGGCTTCTATAGTAGCAGAACCATTAGTGCAATCTATTTGTTGCGTTACAGATGCAGAGGCTGTGAATGCAGAACTAGGGTCTACATCAACAGAAGTTGTTGTAACATCACAAGATCCCCCTGCTTTTTCTTTTTTAATTATTACGGTATAAGAACCGCTAGCTAAATTACTAAATACATTAGATGTTTGGAAGGTGCTACCATCTATACTGTATGTGGTAGAATATCCTTGAGGGTTCGTAATATCAACAGTTACACTGCCGTCATCTGTACCATTACAAGTAACGGCTTTTGGAATTATAGTATATATTATTTCTGATTCTGTGATTATGCTTACTGGGGAAGCATCGATTTCACAACCGCTACTATCTTTAACCGTTACTGTGTATAATCCAGCAGTAGGGGCAGGTATAGTAGTTTGGTTTCCAGAAGTAAATGCGTTGTAAGTTGTACCACCATCTAAACTATATTGATAAGGCGCTGTACCTCCTGTTGGAGCCACGGTAATAATACCATCCGTACAATCAATATTTTTAGTAACAACAGCATTGGGTTGTATTGTTGTAAAAACAGGTACGGTAGAAGATGCTGCCCAAGAACAATTAGATACACTAGATAATGTTACATTTAGATTATAACTACCAGAGTCTAAATTACTAAAAGTGTAAGTGTTACTAGCAATTGGTCCAGAAGAACTTATAAGGTTTCCTCCTTGGCTTATTTCATATATATAACTAGATGAGGCATCTGTTAAATCAATTTTAATTCCTCCTTTAGATGTATTACACGTAATTGGTAGAATAGTTGATGCTGCATTAAAACTGTTGTTGTTTACAGCTATATCATCTAAATTAAAAACACAGCCATTGGATAAGTTTTTATTACGTATTTGAATTGCGTATGTACTAACGGTACTAATTGGGAAAATGTTAGAATCTTGCCAAGAAGCTCCATTGTTAATACTGTATTCGTAACTAGCAGGAACATTATTTACTGTAATATTACCAGGGTTACCACAATCTATATTTGTAACGACGGCATTTGGATTAAGTCCGTTAGCATATACATTAAAATAAAAACGTTCTGTTGTGTTGTCTGTGTATTGAATAAAAATTCTATATTCTCCACCTTGGGTTATATTGTATTGTGTATTTGTTGCTAGCTGGCTCCAAGTACAACTAGGAGAAGTATTGGGGCAATTGTTTTGCGAGGTACTACAACTGGTATTATCTAATTTAGCCCAAGTTATTTGTTTTAAATCTGAGATATTAAGGTCTAAAAGCCTTTCGTCTGAGGCACCACATAGATAAATTTCATGTAATTCTCTATTGTCATTAGAGCAAAAAACAACATTATCCGAAATACCTATTAGTGGATGCGTATTTGCAAGTATTTCTGCACTTTCTTTTTCAGCATGTTTTTTGTCATCGGGGTTAAAAACGGTGGGTAAAACGTATGCAAAAAGAGAGGACATAACTAATCCTAGGACGATTAGTGTTAACGCTTTTTTATAGCGTATGGAACTCTTTAACGTACTCATAAGTAGGCATTTAGTGGTTTGGTTTATTTACACACCTAGGTTCTTTAGGGTATAAGCTTATAAATAACGCTTCTTATTGGTTTTTAGTATTTAAAAATTGTAATCTGTTCGTCGATGAGGATAAATTTTGTAGGGGTTCAGGGGGTTTTAACTAGGAATGTCTCTGCTATTTCAGAGTAGTTTCAATGACTTTTTTTAGAAAGTATAGAACCCAAAAACGGGGGCTATTATTTAATTACTAAATTTGAATCTTTAAAATTTAGGAGCACAATAGAATTATGAAATATACTAAACTTCCAAATACAGATATAGTCGTAAGTAAAATTTGTTTAGGAACTATGACATGGGGTAATCAAAATTCGGAGCAAGAGGGTTTTGAGCAAATGAATTATGCATTAGAAGAGGGTGTTAATTTTTTTGATACGGCAGAACTATACCCTGTGCCAGCGCATAAAGACCGTTATGCACATACAGAGAGAATAATAGGAAATTGGTTTAAAGAAACAGGGAATAGGGAAAAGGTTGTTTTAGCATCTAAAATTGCTGGTAACGGAGATTATACCAAATTTATTCGCTCTACAGGTTTTGTAAAAGAAGCAATTATAGAGGCTGTTGAAGGAAGCTTAACTCGTTTAAAAACGGATTATTTAGATTTATACCAATTGCACTGGCCAGAAAGATCTACTAATTATTTTGGACAAAGAGAATTTAGACCAGATGTTAAAGACCATTGGCAAGATAATTTTCATCAAGTTTTACAAACGTTGCAAGGTTTAGTCAAAGAAGGTAAAATAAGGCAGATAGGAATTTCTAATGAAACACCTTGGGGAACCATGCGCTTTTTAGAAGAACATAAAGTACATAACTTACCAAGAGCAATAACAATTCAGAATCCTTATAACTTGTTAAATAGACAGTTTGAAATTGGATTGTCTGAAATATCTATGAGGGAGAAAATAGGTCTGTTGGCTTATTCTCCTATGGCATTTGGAGCTTTAAGCGGAAAATATATTGGAGGAAAATTACCAGAAGACTCTCGTTTATCTTTATTTCCTATATATAATAGATATATAGGAGGAAATACAGCAGTAGCAACAGAAAAGTATTTTGATTTAGCTTCAGAAAATAATTTGTCTTTGGCTCAAATGGCATTGGCTTTTGTAAATACACGGCCTTTTTTAACTAGTAGTATTATCGGAGCAACAAACCTTAAGCAGTTAAAAGAAAATATTGAAAGTATAGATGTCATTTTAACCGATGCCGTTTTAGAAGGAATTGAAGCAATACATAACGTTATACCTAACCCAGCACCTTAAAATCTATATATGTTTGCATTAAAAGTTGGAATTTGGCAATTGGTATTAATACTTGTTGTTGTGGTAATTTTTATGGTTTTAGCTAGAATAATGAGGGATAAACGTTAGTTTACCCAAATAAATAGTTAACAACATCTTCTATTTTTGCAACTGAAATAATGTTTATACCCGTTTTTTTGACGGTTATTTTATTGTTTTTAGATACAAAAATCGAGGTAAAACCTAGTTTTTCGGCTTCTAAAATCCGTTGGTCTACCCGTTGTACAGGCCTTATTTCACCTGCTAAACCTACTTCTGCGGCAAAACACATGCCTTTGTCTACAGGAATATCTTCATTACTAGAAAGGATTGCCGCAATAACTGCTAAATCAATAGCTGGGTCATCTACAGAGATACCTCCAGTAATATTTAAGAAAACATCTTTAGCACCTAATCTAAAGCCAGCTCTTTTTTCTAAAACAGCTAGGAGCATGTTTAGTCTTTTGGCATTGTAACCCGTTGTAGA
This sequence comes from Maribacter sp., assembly GCF_016744255.1. Classification (GTDB taxonomy): domain Bacteria; phylum Bacteroidota; class Bacteroidia; order Flavobacteriales; family Flavobacteriaceae; genus Maribacter_B. Next base: position 51,713 of record NZ_JADGES010000004.1, on the reverse strand, counting down.
ACGTTGTGGAGTTCCGTAAACCGCGGTACTTACTAAGGCTTGAATTTCTATCATTAATGGACGGAGACCTTCAACGGTTGAAGCTATAGCTGTACCACTTAGACCTTCGTCATTTTTAGAGATTAATATTTCTGATGGGTTATTTACCTCTCTTAATCCACTGCCTTGCATTTCATAAATCCCTAACTCTGCGGTAGACCCAAAACGGTTTTTTAAAGACCGCAAAATACGGTAGACATAGTTTCTGTCTCCTTCAAATTGAAGTACAGTATCTACCATATGTTCTAAAATTTTAGGGCCCGCAATAGATCCATCTTTGGTAATATGTCCAATAAGAATAACTGGGGTATTTGTTTCTTTTGCAAACTTTATAAGCTCTGTAGTGCATTCTCTAATTTGAGAAATACTACCAGCTGCAGACTCAATATAATCGGAATGTAAGGTTTGTATAGAATCAATAACTACAATATCTGGTTCTGTAGTCTCAATTTGTTTAAATATATTTTGTGTTTTTGTTTCTGTCAGTATAAGGCAATTTTCACTTACCGGGTTAATCCGGTCCGCACGCATTTTAATTTGTTTTTGACTTTCTTCCCCAGATACGTATAATGTTTTATAAGGTAATTTTAATGCTATTTGTAAAAGCAAGGTGCTTTTTCCGACACCAGGTTCTCCTCCAATTAAAACTAATGAACCAGGAACAAGTCCGCCGCCTAGTACTCTATTAAATTCTATATTGTAGGTGTCTAAACGTATCTCTTTCTCTGTGCTAATTTCATTTACGCGTAAAGGTTTTGCAATTTTTTTAGAGGTATTTGTCGGAGTTTTCCAATCTTTTTTATCTTCTTTTTGGATTATTTCCTCTACAACGGTATTCCATTCCTTGCATGCAGAACATTGTCCTACCCATTTTGCATATTGCGTACCACAATTTTGACAGAAATATGCAGTCTTAGTTTTAGCCATTACGTAAATTAGAGTTTGGCCTAAAGGTAGTTTAAAGTTTAAATTAAAAAAAAATGCTGCTTTGAATTTTTAGGTTCAAAGCAGCATTTTTTAAATATTCAGTTCTGTTATTTTAGTATCCAAAATCAGCTTTTAATGCGTCAATTTTTTCTAGTGCCATTTCTTTGGTTAGGAAATCTATTTCTTCCATTCCAAATGATTTCTCAAAAGTTCGCAAGGCTTTTTTAGGTTCTCCCATTTGCTCGTAATATTCTCCTTCAAAATAGAAACCTAGCATAGTACTTGGAAATTCGCGTTTGCATAAATCAGATAATGGTTTTAAAGATTCAAAATCTTCTTTCTTGCGTGTTGCAGCATAAATGGCCATTATGTCATTTAAATCTACCGTTTTCTTAAATCCAAATAGGTCTTCAATTCCTTTATATTTGTTTTTTAAGTAATCAAAAACTGGTTCTTCTGAGGTTAGTATTTTAGATTTATATTCTTTGGTACTTATGGGCTTAAACATTCCAAAAATATTATCAAAAGCTTTTCCTATTCCGTATGTTGCAATAGAAATATGATCGGCATTTTCATATTCTTCATAAAAATAATGAAGCGACTCTTTTTCAATAGCTTTTAGGCCTTTGTTTAAGGTAGAAATCTTCGCGGTGTTTTTGTTTTTATCTGCTTCTACAATAATTTGATAAAATATTTTTTGATCTATAGCAGCTAAACGAGTTGGGATTCTAGTTTCCATCTCTGGTGCTAAAGTTGGCGATATGCTAACATAGGCATTGAATAAAGATTTTTCTTTAAATAAGTAAAAATTTTGAAAATTAGCTGTTATATCATAACCAAGAATCATTTTAAAAGGAGCTACAGAATAACTGGTTTCTAAGTATGGTATTAATTCCATTCCTATAAATTCAAAGAATTCTTTCCCTTTCTCTGTCGGCAAACCATTTTCTTTGTCAAAGGCGCAATCATCAAACCTTACGTTATTTTCACTTTGGTTTATGCCTACAATGATACTTTGTGGCATTCCATGGAATCTACTGTAAAATTTTGAATTTGCGACAACTTGGTCAAATAAATATTCTGCATCTAAGACAACTATGATGGGGTACTTTTTTTCAATATCGTAATCTTCAGGAATATAATAATATACATCGCGTCTTTCTTGAAGTTTAAACGACTCAAAAATTTCTTGTTTTACCTGAGCATTGACACCCATGCATAGCAGAAGTGCAAAAATTGTAAAAAAATGTTTCATTAAATTGGTTTTGGTACTGTGAAAAAGTATTTATTTTCGATTTAATAACGGTAATACAAGAAAAGATATTGTTCCAAAGACAACAAGCATTAATGTTTGCGCTATCCACATAATCCATCCGTATGCATCTCCAGAGACAGAGCTTATGCCAAAAACAACAAGAGCTTTACTAACTGCAATAGGAAACAGTCCAAGACCACCATTGGTAGCTGACATGGCAAAGGCACCTGCAATAAAAGCAACGAGAATCTGGCTAACGGAAAGGTCAATGGTTTCTAGAACCGTGAATTTAATAACCCAAAACATAGCGACATAGGCAAACCAAATAAATAAGGTGTGGAAAATAAAAGACCATTTATGTTTCATTTTAAAAATACTCAGGACACCATCTTGTATGCCTTTTAAAAAGGTTTTTATTTTTAAAGCTATTTTCGAGGTAGATTTTGAAATAATTTTAATAGAAGCAAAAAGACCTAAAATAGCAATAAAAAGAATGCTTATAGAGGCAATTAAACCGATGCCATTTTCTTCTAAAATTTCAATAATTATTTTGGTCTGGAGTAAGAAGGCAGTTAAAATAATAATAAGTAGCATAACCACATCCACAATACGTTCTGTCACGATGGTTCCTAATCCTTTTTCAAATGGCACATTTTCATAGGTAGCCAAAGCTGTAGGTCTTAATACTTCTCCGGATCTAATTATAAGTGCGTTGGCAAAATAAGATAAAAATATGATGAGTACGTTATTTGTTAATTTTGGTTTGTAACCCAGTGGTTCTAGTAAATAGTTCCAACGAATGGCTCTAGATACATGACTTAGTATTCCAATGATTACAGATAAACCTACCCAAAAAAGATCGGCATCTTTAATGTATTTAATTATTTGCGTTCTATCTTCTGGAGAGGTAGTGTTGTAAGAATACCATATTAAAAATACTCCCAAGGCGATTGGGAGTACCGTTTTTAAGTTTTTTTTTAATTTTCCGTTCAAAACTAAACTAGTAGATTGTTTTCTTCATTAGGAAAAACCAAAGAAGGGTTAAATGTTTTAGCTTCTTCAATATCCATTCTTCCGTAGGTTATTAAGATTAAAATATCGCCAACGGCAACTCTTCTAGATGCAGCTCCGTTTAAAGTGATTTCACCACTTTTTCTAGGCCCAGGAATAGCGTATGTTTCTAAACGCTCTCCATTATTATTGTTTACAATTTGTACTTTTTCGCCTCTAATAATATTTGCGGCATCCATTAAATCTTCATCGATAGTAATACTACCAATATAGTTTAAATCAGCACCAGTTACTTTAACACGGTGAATTTTGGATTTTACTACTTCTATTTGCATGGGATAAAATTAATCAATTAAGGGCAATATTATCTATAAGTCTAACATTGGCAGTATATACAGCAATAAAAGCTCTGTATTTTTTACCTTTTTGCTTTCTCTTTATAGGTTTTAAAGTTTGCGCGTCTGAAATTTCTATATATTCTATTTTAAAATTTGGGTTGTCATTAATAACTTTGGTAACCCAATCTGTAATTACTTTTGCACTTTTCGTGCCAAATTTTTCTTTGGCAGCTTTTAAAGTATTGTAGATAATAGAAGCTTCTTGTCTAATTTGCGATGGCAGCCTTTCATTTCTAGAGCTCATAGCTAATCCGTGAGACTCCCTTACGATGGGGCAGCCAATAATGTTAACAGGTATATTTTCTATTTCGGTTAGCTTTTTAATGATTTGTAATTGTTGAAAATCTTTTTCTCCAAAATAAGCATTATTTGGTTTTATGAGGTTTAAAAGCATCTCTACAATTGTCCCTACGCCATTAAAATGATCATCTCTAAATTCTCCTTCCATAACAAGATCTAGACCTTGAAAGTTATATTTTTTGGGAGTAACCTCTTTTTTATAAACTTCGGAAACAGAAGGGACGTAAACAACAATTTGATCCGAAGCCATAGACAAAAGTTTTATATCGGTATCTAGAGTTTGAGGGTATTTTTCTAAATCTTCTTTGTTGTTGAATTGTGTTGGGTTTACAAAGATGCTAACAATAACATGGTCATTCTCTTTAATGGCTTTTTTCACTAAAGATAGATGGCCACTATGCAATGCACCCATAGTAGGAACAAGCCCAAGGTTATTATCCTTTTTTATTGTTTTTAAAAAGGTATTTAATTCGGTATTGGTTGTAATTACCAACATAGGTTTAATTTAATAGGCAGCAAACTTACTATAAATACCTGTAATCTCTATAATTTTTGTAATTTTGCACCTACGTTCACAAAAAAATAAAATATTTACTATATGAATGGTAAAAAGGTATTGTTTGTTTCTTCTGAGTTAGTTCCTTATCTCCCACAGAATGAAGTTTCTTTAATGTCGTATGAAACACCAAAAATGGTTAACAGTAATGGTGGGCAGATTAGAATTTTTATGCCTAGGTATGGAAATATTAACGAAAGAAGACATCAGCTTCATGAGGTAATTAGACTTTCTGGAATGAATTTAGTAATTAATGACATGGATATGCCATTGATAATTAAGGTCGCTTCTATTCCAAAAGAGCGTATTCAAGTCTATTTTATTGATAACGAGGAGTATTTTAAAAGAAAGGCGACATTTGCGGATGCAGATGGTAATCTTTTTCCGGATAATGACCAAAGAGCTATTTTTTTTGCTAAAGGAGTAGTAGAAACGGTTAAAAAATTAAACTGGACTCCAGATATTATTCATGTACATGGATGGATGGCGTCTTTATTGCCATTATATTTAAAAAAGTATTATGCAGATGAGCCATTGTTTGCAGATAGTAAAATAGTTACTTCTGTTTATGGGCAAGGCTTTGAAGGAGAGTTAAATGAAGGGATGGTATCTAAAATTGCTTTTGATGGTGTTGCAGAAGAGGATATTAGCTTTTTAAAACAGCCTAGTTATAATAATTTGTTAAAGGTTGCTGTAGATTATTCTGATGCAGTTATTTTAGCAGCGGAAGAAATTCCAGAAGATTTACAAAACCATATATCTAACCTAGATAAACCAGTGTTACCATTTGTTCCTCTTCAGGAGTTTGAAGAAGCATATGCTAATTTTTATGACACAGAAGTTTTAAAATAATCTAAATGAATTTATTACAGAGATTACAATCTCCTACTTTGGTGGGTACTTTGTTTATTTTAATTTTTTTCTCCTCTTGTGAGGAAGATTTAACTACAATAGGTCAGGATGTAATAGGTGGTCAACCATTTACTACCGGAACAGAGGTTTATGATGTATTTGCGTTTAATAATAATATAGAAGCAGTACAAACAAATAAGCTGGGGGTTTATCAGTTAGGAGCTTTTAATGATCCTATTTACGGTAAAACAGAAGCACAGATAACTTCTCAGATACAATTGTCCCAAGCGAACCCTTCTTTTGGTGCATATAGTCAGGCAATAGAAGATTCTGCCGATACAGATGATAATGTTGCTACTATTAAGGAGGAAGAAGATGTTACGGAAGTATATTTATATATACCGTATTTAACCAATTCATTAACATCGGATAGTGATAATGACGGAGTTATTGATGACTTAGAACTTTCGGGTGATGATAAAACTAATCCTGATAATGATACCGATGGAGATGGTGTTGGTAATTTAAGAGAAACCCAGCAAGGAACAAACCCTTTAAGTGTAGCTAGTGTTGATGCCGATTCAGATGGTATAAATGATGTGGCTCCTAAAGAGCCAATAATAAAAAATAATTTCGCTAAACAAGTAGATTTAGATAGTATCTACGGAAATAGAGAAACACCATTTACGCTAACGGTAAAAAGATCTACCTTTTTTTTAAGAGATTTTGATCCACAAACCAATTTTACAGAAGCAGAGAAATATTACTCTAATAATGATTATACTTCTTTTACAGGGGAAGTTTTAGCAAATGTAGAAGAGACAATTAAGGATAAAGAGATATTAATCGAGGGGAAAGATGATCTTTCTACAGAGGACATAAACGAAGCTAAGACTTATAAAAAGCTAAGCCCTGGAATACGTATTCCTTTAGATGTGGATTTCTTTCAAAATAACATCATTAATAAAGAAGGAAGTACTGAGTTATTAGATCAGGCTAATTTTAAAGAATATATTAGGGGTTTACAATTATCTTTAACATCTGCCGAAGAATTAATGATTCTTTTAGACTTAACGAAGGCCAGTATTGTTATGACTTATACCTATAATTTTTATAATATTAATGAGACTAAGGATGATACAACAGATGATACAATAGATGTTAAAACAAAAGATTTTTCTTTTTCTTTCATAGGTGCAAATTTCACAGGGAATGCTGTTAATACGTTTGTGAATGAGGCTTATCCGACCGAAATTGCCGATGCCCTTAATTCCTCAGAGGAAGCAGATAAAATTTATTTAAAAGGTGGATCTGGTGCATATGCTACAATAGATTTATTTAGTTCAGATGCGGTTATTAGTTCGTCAATTATAGCAGAAATCAAGGCGAATAATTGGATTATAAATGAAGCAAATTTGGTTTTTTATGTAGATAATGCGGCAACGCAAAATATAAGCAATATTAAACCGCCAAGATTATATTTGTTCAATACGGAGACGAATGCAGGGGTTTATAATGCTGCTACGGAAAATACGATAGCAGAGTCTACTTTTGGAACTTTTTTAAATTATGATGGTTTTTTAGAAGAATCTACATCCGGTGATAAGTATAGAATACGTATTACCGATTATATAAACAATTTGGTGCTAAGGTCGTCTGATAATCCTAATGTTACCTTAGGGTTAATGACTACTCCTAATATTAGAGTTGCAGGGGCATTAAATGCAAAAATTAGTAGTGGTGATCAAGAGCTTCCAGTAGCGTCAATAATAAGCCCGTTAAGCACGGTTCTATATGCTGGTGACCCTTCTTCTGGCGAAAAAAGGTTAAAATTGGAAATTCATTACAGCAAGGCCAACTAAATATTTTCTTTTTTATACTAAGCATTATAAACAGACGTTTTTCTATGTAGTAAACCTTCTTGTGGTGTAATTTGTGGGAATAATACGTTATGTATCTATTATATTCCTTCTTTTTATGTGATACTTTATAGGTTTGCGGCAAATTAAAAAAGAAACACCTTCAATAAATTTTAAAATATGTGTGGAATAGTAGGATATATTGGTTATAGAGAAGCATTTCCAATTGTTATAAAAGGATTACAACGTTTAGAGTACAGAGGTTATGATAGTGCTGGGATTGCTCTTTTCGATGGTAATGATATCAACCTTTCAAAGACCAAAGGAAAAGTAGAAGATTTAAAAAATAAAGCCAAAGAAATCTCTCAAGCAGGTACATTGGGAATAGGCCATACTCGTTGGGCAACACATGGGATTCCTAATGATGTTAATTCTCACCCACATTATTCTAATTCAGGAGATTTAGTAATTATCCATAATGGAATTATTGAGAATTATGAATCTATTAAGCAGGCTTTAAAAAATAGAGGATATACTTTTCAATCGGATACGGATACGGAAGTATTGATTAATTTAATTGAAGAGGTACAAAAGACAGAAGATGTTAAATTGGGAAAAGCAGTGCAAATTGCTTTAAACCAAGTGGTCGGAGCATATGCAATTGCAGTTTTCGATAAGAAGAAACCAGATGAAATTGTAGTTGCAAAATTAGGGAGCCCATTGGCTATTGGTGTTGGTGAGGATGAATTTTTTATCGCATCCGATGCTTCTCCTTTTATTGAGTTTACTAATAATGCAATATACTTAGAGGATGAGGAAATGGCAATTATTAGACTTGGTAAAGAGATTAAGCTTCGTAAAATAAAGAATGATGCAGTAGCCTATCCAAACATATTAGAGTTACAAATGAACTTAGAGGAGATCGAAAAAGGAGGTTACGATCACTTTATGTTAAAGGAAATATACGAGCAACCAAGAGCTATTATGGATACCTATCGTGGCAGGCTTTTAGCTGACCAAGGGATTATTCGTATGGCAGGGATTGATCAAAATATCGAGAGATTTGTAAACGCTAACCGTATAATTATTGTGGCTTGTGGAACTTCATGGCATGCAGGGTTAGTTGCAGAGTATATATTCGAGGATTTAGCAAGAATTCCTGTTGAAGTAGAATACGCATCAGAGTTTAGATATAGAAACCCAGTAATAACAGATAAAGATGTATTAATAGCTATTTCTCAATCAGGAGAAACAGCGGATACTCTTGCGGCTATTAAGTTAGCTAAAGAAAAAGGAGCATTTGTATTTGGTGTTTGTAATGTTGTTGGTTCATCTATAGCTAGAGAGTCAGATGCTGGAGCTTATACACACGCAGGGCCAGAAATTGGTGTTGCATCAACAAAGGCATTTACAACACAAATAACAGTATTAACTTTAATAGCTTTAAAATTAGCGAAGGAAAAAGGAGAATTTTCACAATCTAAGTTTCATGAGTATTTGTCTGAATTAGAGACGATACCATCTAAGGTTGAAAAGGCATTACTTTCTAATGATTTAGTAGAGACTGTTGCTGAAGTGTATAAAGATTCTACTAATTGTTTATATTTAGGTAGAGGGTATAATTTTCCGGTAGCCTTAGAGGGGGCATTAAAATTAAAAGAGATAAGTTATATTCATGCAGAAGGTTATCCAGCTGCAGAGATGAAGCACGGACCTATAGCTTTAATTGATGAGCAAATGCCCGTATTTGTAATTGCGACTAAAAAAGGGCATTATGAAAAGGTAGTTAGTAATATTCAAGAGATAAAATCTAGAAAAGGAAAAATTATAGCAATAGTTACAGAAGGTGATACACAAGTAAAAGAACTTGCGGATCACGTAATAGAAATTCCCGAGACCTTGGAGAGTTTAACTCCCTTGTTAACAACTATTCCATTGCAGTTGTTGTCTTATCATATCGCTGTTATGAGAAACTGTAATGTGGATCAGCCGCGAAACTTGGCAAAGTCTGTAACAGTAGAATAAAGCAAAGTATATAATAGGTAAAAAGGGTTTCAACTTTAGTTGAAACCCTTTTTTTATGAATAACGCATTTTAAAGCCTCATATTTTAAAAATAATTTACTATGCATGCATAATTTTTGAATTTTTCTATTGTCAATTTAAAAAAATCGGTATATTGCCATTGACTAGGCAATAAACTTAATAAGAACAGAATGAGAAAAATACTTTTTTTATCCTTCCTTTTAATAGGAATGGGTAGTTATGCACAGACCGTCATTAAAGGAAAAGTGTCAGATGAAAATGCTAGCCCTATTCCAGGAGCAAATATTGTAATTACAGGAAAATCTATTGGTACGGTTGCAGATTTTGACGGTAATTTTGTTTTGGAAACCACAGAGAATCCTCCCTTCGAATTAAAAATAACTAGTTTGGGATACACAGAAGCTTCTGTAAGTGTTACAAAAAACAATCAGACAATAGCAGTAACTCTTAATGAGTCGCATACATTTTTAGATGAAGTTGTTTTATCTGCATCTAGAACGCCAGAACGTATTTTTGAATCTCCTGTTTCTGTGGAGAGATTCGGATTAAAAGAAATAAAAAATACGACTTCGGAATCTTTTTATGCGGGACTTCAAAATTTAAAAGGGGTAGATGTTAATACCAATAGTTTAACATTCCAATCTATAAACACTAGAGGATTTGCTTCTTTTGCTAATAATCGTTTTATGCAGTTGGTAGATGGGATGGATAACTCGGCTCCTGGATTAAATTTCGTTTTAGGAAATTTAGTTGGGATGTCAGAATTAGAAGTGCAAAGTGTAGAAATACTTCCAGGAGCATCTTCGGCACTTTACGGTGCAGGAGCATTCAATGGTATATTGTTTATGCGTAGTAAAAACCCTTTTGATTATCAAGGAATAAGTACATACTTTAAAACAGGTATAACGTCGCAAGAAGCCGCAGGAGATAATAATTACTATGATTTTGGTATCCGTGCAGCACATGCATTTAATGATAAATTAGCAGTAAAGGTTAACCTATCTATATTACAAGGAGAAGATTGGCATGCTAATAATTACGAAGATTTACTGAATCCAGGAAAGACAAGGGCAGATGTAGATTTTGATGGGTTAAATATATATGGAGACGAAGTAGGTACTTTGTTGAATTTCGATACAGCAGCAGGATTGCCTTCTGGTACGGTAGGCTCTGAATTTGTTACAAGAACAGGGTATGAGGAAGAAGATTTAATGGACTATAATGCGCAAAGTGTAAAATTTGATGGATCCATTCATTACAAACCTTTTGCAAATGATTTTGAAATTATATATAACGGAAGAGTAGGTAGAGGAAACACTATTTACCAAGGAGCAAACAGATATTCTATAAAGAATTTTGTGATGCAACAACATAAATTAGAAATCCGTAATGATAATTTTTTTCTAAGAGGATACCATACATCTGAAAATTCAGGAGATTCTTATGATTCTAGATTTGCAGCTATTAATATTAATAGATCTTGGAAATCAGATACAGATTGGTTTACCCAGTATGCCCGTACATATATTGGAGCAAAGCTAGGGGTGGGTACTGGTCAGCAATTAGATGATGCTACAGCGCATGCCGCAGCAAGACAAGTGGCAGATACAGGAAGATTGGTTCCTGGTACAGCTGCATTTAATTCGGCATTTAATAAAGTAATTGTAGATGGCGATTTAACTACTGGAGCAAAGTTTATTGATAATACGGAGCTAAACCATATAGATGCTAATTATAATTTTACGCATTTGACTAAAAATATAGCGGAGATTCAGGTTGGAGGATCTTTTAGAGAATATATATTAAAATCTAATGGAACAATTTTCACCGATATAGATGGTCCTATTAGTTATACCGAATTTGGAGCGTATCTTCAGGTTCAAAAAAAGTTAATGGAAGAGCGTTTAAAACTTACGGGTTCTGTTCGTTATGATAAGAATGAATTTTTTGATGGATTTTTATCTCCAAGATTATCTGTGGTTTATACAGCAGGGGAAAATAGAAACCAAAATTTTAGAGCCTCTGTACAGCAAGGATTTAGAAATCCTTCTACGCAAGATTTATTTATTGGCTTAAATGCAGGTAGAGCTATATTAATGGGTTCTGCTCCAGATAACTTAGATAGAGATGTTCGTGATTATCCTGTAAGTGCAGATGGAGTTGCTTTTGCAGGAGGAGAAACAGTTACTATAGTCGGGAGAGCTGCCTATGAAAATGCGTTCTCTTTAAATTCTGTACAAGAAGGAGCGCCAACCGCAGTAAATACCGATTTGGTTAAGGCAGAAGAAATTACAGCATATGAATTAGGATACAGAGCACAAATAGGAAAAGTAGCCATAGATTTAAGTGGGTACTATAATAAGTATAAAGATTTTATCTCTAATACAACTGTAGTGGTACCATTTTATGGACAGGCAGGCGATAATGCATTGTCTCTATTAGCTTTACAAAATGGTGATTTCCAAGCATACCAAACATACACAAATTCAGAAGCGGATATAGAATCTTATGGCGTAACCATAGGCGTTGATGCTAAAGTGTTTGGGAACTTTGATCTTGGAACTAGTTACACATATTCGGAGTTTGAGTTTGATAAAAAGGAATATCCAGATTTTAGAACAAATTTTAACACACCTAAACATAAAGTAAAAGTATCTTTTGGAAATACGGAGATTGTTAAGAATTTAGGTTTTAACTTAAATTATAGATGGAGCGATGCTTATTTCTGGGAAAATACTTTTGCAGATGGTGATGTTCCTGCCTTTAATGTGTTAGATGCGCAAGTGAATTATGCAGTACCAAGTATTAAATCGGTATTTAAAATTGGAGGCTCTAATATATTAGCAGAAGAATATTTTTCTGCAGTAGGTACAGGATTTGTTGGATCCATCTATTATATTTCTTGGGGTATAAACCTTTAATAGTAGGGATTTTAAATGTATTTAGAGCGCTTATTTATAGGCGCTCTTTTTTATGTTTAAAAAAGAATAAAAAGTAGTTTTCATTTTAGATTGAAAAACATATCTTTGCAGCCTGAAAAACAAAGGATTTAATGCAATAAGGTTAAGTCTAAATAAACATAAACACGTAGATAATGTCTAAAGTTACAGGTAAAGTTTCCCAAATAATTGGGCCAGTGGTTGATGTAGAATTTCAATCCGGAGCAGACCTTCCAAAAATTTACGATTCATTGGAAATCACTAATAAAGATAATTCTATACTTGTTTTAGAAGTACAGTCTCATGTTGGTGAAAACACCGTACGTACCATTTCTATGGATTCTACGGATGGTCTTAGTAGAGGTACAGAAGTATTATCTACGGGTAGTGCTATTCAAATGCCAATAGGAGATGACGTTTACGGACGTTTATTTAATGTAATTGGTGATGCAATTGATGGATTAGGAGATTTGCCTAAAGCAGGTAAAGATGGACTTCCAATTCACAGAGATGCGCCAAAATTTGAAGACCTCACTACTACAACAGAAGTGTTGTTTACAGGAATTAAAGTAATAGACCTTATTGAGCCTTATGCAAAAGGAGGTAAAATTGGTTTATTTGGTGGAGCCGGAGTTGGTAAAACCGTATTAATTCAAGAATTAATTAACAACATTGCAAAAGGACACGGTGGTTTATCTGTTTTTGCAGGAGTAGGAGAACGTACTCGTGAAGGAAACGATTTATTACGTGAGATGTTAGAGTCTGGTATTATAAAATATGGTGATGATTTCATGCATTCTATGGAAGAAGGCGGATGGGATTTGTCTAAAGTAGACAAAGAAATCATGAAAGAATCTAAGGCAACTTTTGTTTTCGGACAAATGAATGAGCCACCAGGAGCACGTGCACGTGTTGCACTTTCTGGATTAACAATAGCAGAGTATTTCCGTGATGGAGCAGGAGAAGGACAAGGGAAAGATGTACTTTTCTTTGTAGATAATATCTTCCGTTTTACGCAAGCAGGTTCAGAGGTGTCGGCATTATTAGGTCGTATGCCATCTGCGGTAGGTTACCAACCAACATTGGCAACAGAAATGGGTGCAATGCAAGAACGTATTACATCAACTAAAAGAGGTTCTATTACATCTGTACAAGCGGTTTACGTACCTGCAGATGATTTAACGGATCCAGCACCAGCAACTACGTTTGCTCACTTAGATGCAACAACAGTATTGTCTCGTAAAATTGCAGAGTTAGGTATTTACCCAGCGGTAGATCCATTAGATTCTACTTCTAGAATTTTATCAGCAGAAATTTTAGGGAAAGATCACTATGGTTGTGCTCAAAGAGTAAAAGAATTATTGCAACGTTATAAAGAATTGCAAGATATTATTGCCATATTAGGTATGGAAGAATTATCTGAAGAAGATAAATTAGCAGTAGGTAGAGCAAGACGTGTACAACGTTTCTTATCTCAACCATTCCACGTAGCAGAGCAGTTTACTGGTCTTAAAGGGGTATTGGTAGATATTAAAGAAACTATTAAAGGATTTAATATGATTATGGATGGTGAGTTAGATCACTTGCCAGAATCTGCATTTAACCTTAAAGGTACTATTGAAGAAGCTATTGAAGCTGGTGAGAAAATGTTAGCGGAAGCATAAATAAGTTGACAGTTGATAGTAGTTTGTTTTCGGTTTACCAAAAACACCATCAGCCATCAGCCATCAACCAATAACTAAAAAGAAATGTATTTAGAAATTGTATCACCAGAGGCAACTTTATTTGCAGGAGAAGTAACTTCAGTTACGGTTCCAGGTATAAATGGAGAGTTTGAAATGTTAAATGATCACGCACCTATTGTTTCTTTATTACAAGGAGGTAATGTTAAGGTAGATGGTAATATAACTATAGAAGAGGAGTACCAGAGTAAATTCTCTAAAGACGATAAAGGGAGAACTATTTTGCCAATTATAAGTGGCACAATAGAAATGAAGGATAATAAAGTTATTGTATTAGCGGACTAAATTGCTACTATAAAACGTTAAAAAAGCCATACATAATTGTATGGCTTTTTTTGTATCTATTGCAAATTGTGTTTTGAGTTTGCTTTTTTTAAACAAAGGATTGCTTAATTATTTTTTAAAATAATTAGCTCCCAATCTTGTCCTAAAGAATGGTATGTTTTTAAATGTTTAAAACCAACGGCTCGATGAGCATTTATGGAACGGATATTTTTAGCATCTACTTCTGTAATAATGGAGGCGTATTCATTCCGTATAGCTACTTTCATTGTTGTATATAAGTTTCTAAATACTCCTTTTCCACGAAAATCTTTATCTATACAAATTTGCCCCATTACCATATAATTTTCTGGTTTTGGAATTAAAGAATTTATTTCTAAAAACATTGGTTTTAAAAGAGGAATTTTGTTACTGAAGGTTGGGTGCATGCTTAAAGCATATCCAATTACTGCATTATTTGCTTTAGCAATAATATGGGGGCATACAACATTCATTTCTTGTAGAATACTTAGGGTGTGGGAAGCCGAAACAAAACCCTGTTGTAGCCTGTTTTCATTAGTTAAGTTGGCATATAAGTTTTTCCTTTGCAAGGAAATTATTTGTTGTAACTCGATTGTAGCTGACGCTTTGTGGTATGTAATCTTCATTAGGATAAAAATATTATTTTATCAAAACATTACTGTTATATAACAGTCTGTATCCTTGTCAATTTAAAGATAGGGTTTAAAAAGCAACCATTACCAAATATAGTATCTTACATGAAATTAGTAATTTAGAATGAAGAATTTTTGGATAGTATTTGCGCTATTATTTTCTGTTAGCCTGTTTTCTCAAGAAGAAGAGGAGGAAATTTATAAAAATCAATTCTCGGGTAATTTAAGTTATTTGCTCCTAGGAAGTCCAGAGCTTAATTATGAGAGAACTCTAAACAAGTATTTTACTGTGGGTGTGGGAGGAGTTATATATAGTAATGCCCATCAGAAACTCAATTTGAAAACTGCAGAGGAATATAGCAATTACAAAGTAAATTATGAGATAAATCCTTATGCACGTTTGTATGTAAATGGAACCCAAAAAAGGAGTCATTTTTTCGAAATTTTTGGCAGTTATAATAGGGCAGAAACCGATAGTGGTCTTCAAAGAAGTAATAACGCTTCTGGATATGGCGTTTATGATTATGGTACTCGAAATATTGAAAATGTAGGCCTTGGTGCTGGTTATGGGTATCGTTTTTTAGCATTCCATAAAAGAATGTCTATGGAAGCTCAAATTGGTATACGGACAAATTTTGAAGATGTTTTGCTTTTTGATGTTGGTTTGGTTAGAACGGGTATAAAAGTTGGGTATAGATTTTAAAAAGAAATAATGAAAAAAGTAATTGTAAGTATTTCAATTTTGTTTTTAGCTGTTTTGGGGATGCAGTGCTCTCCACCAGATGATGATGTGTATTGGAATAATGTGGAGGTAGATATAAAAGACGCTATAAAAGTAGAAAACAAAGTAAGCTATGTGGTGGGTGATACGCTATTTTTTGAACTAAATTTTAGTAGATACTTACCAGAAGAGGGGTATTCTAGCCTTTTGGATTTATACGAAACATCTGGAGTAGATGAGTTCTCCTATAATTTTGAAGTGCGTAAATATTCTGCTTTTTCGGATGATTACGTGGGTGTAAATATAGACGAGCAATATATAATTGCAGAAAAAGGGATGATTAGTTATTATAGCCAGCCAGCTGCAATTTTAAATAACGACACGGATATGTACGAATCAAGGATAGGGGTTATTCTAATAGAAGAAGGAGATTATCAATTAGATTTTGACTATATGTATATTTCAAGTGTTTATAACACAGATAAACCCACAGTTGGAATAAACCATACCATAACTAAAAACAACCCTTTATTTTTAAATTTTACAGTATCTAAATAAAAATATTTGTAATATGTGTGTTTTAGTAGTGTTACAAAACAAGAAAAGATAGTAAATTTGGGGCATGCGTAATTTCCCCTCTAATTTAGATGCCAAATTAAAAAAGAGAGAGCAAGAAGATGCTCTTAGAAGCCTACCAACTAATGGTAATTTGGTTGATTTTTCTTCGAACGATTATTTAGGTTTCGCTACTAATGATACTTTGTACGCCAATACCTTCCAGTTATTATTAAATAAAGGTATTTCTCATAATGGAGCTACAGGTTCTAGGCTTATTTCTGGAAATCATAATTTGTATAAAGATTTAGAGGTAGATTTGCCTGCTTTTTTTAAGTCCGATAGTGCATTGGTATTTAACTCTGGTTATGATGCTAATTTGGGCTTTTTTAGTGCTGTACCGCAAAGAGGAGATATTATTTTGTTTGATGAGCTTATACATGCTAGCATTCGCGATGGTATTTTATTAAGTAATGCTAAAAATTATAAGTTTAAACATAATAGTCTAGCGGACTTAGAAGAAAAATTATCACAAGCTATTTCTAAAGAATTTACGGGTGAGGTTTATATCGTAACAGAATCTATTTTTTCTATGGATGGCGATTCTCCAGATATAGATGCATTACTAAAATTCACAAAGAAAAAAGGGTGTCATTTAGTGGTTGATGAAGCTCATGCTATAGGTGTTTTTGGCACTCAGGGAGAAGGTTTGGTACAACAAAACAAGGCATATAAAGAGGTGTTTGCTAGAATAGTAACTTTTGGTAAGGCTATGGGTTGTCATGGTGCAGCTGTTTTAGGGAGTGAGCGATTAAAGGTATATTTAATAAATTTTTCGCATAGTTTTATTTATACCACTGGTTTGCCTCCTCACTCTGTAGCTACTATTATGGCCGCCTTTAGATTTGTTACTAGTAATCAGGGGATAGAAGCAAGAAAGCTTCTGTTAGGGAACATAAGGCACTTTAAAAACAAGGCAAAAGATTTAAAATTACAGACTATATTTTTGCCTAGCGATTCTGCAATTCAATGTTGTCTTATCCCTGGAAATGAAAATGTAAAAAAGGTAGCAGCTAAATTACAAGACAAGGGTTTTAATGTAAAAGCAATTTTATCACCAACAGTCCCTGAAGGAGAAGAGAGGCTTCGTTTTTGTTTGCATGCTCAGAATTCTAAAGAGGAAATTGGTTTAGTGTTGCAAATATTAAGTGGTTGTTTAAAATAATATGGAAGAAAAATTTTACATCTTAGGATCGTTTGAGTTTGCAGCTGATGTGCAGATTATTAAAGGGAAATTAGAATCCGAAGGAATTCCTGTTTTTTTAAGAGATGAAAACACGTTAAACTCGGACCCGATAATTAGCAATGCTATTGGTGGAGTAAAACTACAAGTATACGCTAAGGATAAAGAACGGGCTCTGAAAATTTATAATGAAATACGTGCTTATGCAATAGATTGTGACGGAGATCCAATAAAATGCCCAAACTGTAAGGCAGAAAAATCAGATGTATATTACTCTCGCAAAGGAATATTTCACAAGCTATTTCCTTTTTTCGAAAAAAGAAAATACAAATGCCTTCAATGTGGTATGATAACTAAACCGGAATAAAGTTAGAAAATATTGTAGCTTCAGTAACAGATAATCATTTGGTTATTGAGGGAGCAGGCGGATTATTAGTTCCTTTGAATGATACAGATACGGTATTAGATATAATTAAACAGGAACATAAAGTAGTGGTTGTTTCTAGATGCTATCTGGGAAGTATTAATCCTACCTTATAGACAGTCTTTGCTCTGCAAGAAAAAAGTTTTAATGTGCCATAACTATTTAGTGAAGATGAGCACCCTACCACAGAAAATATTATTATAAAGAAAATAAGAGCTACTATTATAGGCCGAATCAACGAAGAGAAGGAATTTAATAAAGAAGTGATTTAGAAGTATGCAATTTGTTTAGAGATAAATTAATGTCCCTCTAAGCGTTGTAATATTTCTGCTCTTTCTACAGTAGATTTTAAAGTATAATGTTCGGAAAGGTAGGTGTCTATGTATTCGTTCTCTTCTAGTTCTTTTTTATCAAAAACCCTTTTACCCTTTCGTATTACCACAGTTTGCGGTTGTAATACTTCCATAATGTGTCGGAGTTCTTCTGTAGAGTCCTTTCTAGGGTTGTCATAAAAAGAAAAAAGCTCATCTCTGCATAAATTACTGGGGTGTGTTGCTGCCTTGGTTAGAGGCAGTTTTCCTAATTGCCAGTAACCAATATGGTATTCTAAAAAGAGAATGTTTTCGGTAGAAATATTATTATCTAAAATATATTTAGGTACAGAAATGCCCTCGCCATTGAAAAAAGTTCCTCTTTGTATTTTGTTTTTTATGATGTTTCCTATTTCTAAATAACTCTCCATGGGAAGCAGTACTAATGAAAAGAACACCAAAGTCTGGTAATTCCATTTTTTAAAAAAAGTAATCTTAGAAACTACAATTGCCACTAAAATGATAAAGATGGGATGTAATTGTATTAAATAGTGCCCATTAATTCTACCTCCTTTTATAAAAGAAACTAGTATTCCAAAGACAACTAATAGTAATAATTGAAGCTTTTTATTGCTAAAATTTAAAGACTTATTTTTCCAAGAAAAAAAGAAAAAAGTACCTATGATAATAAAAATCGGAGCCATTTTAAAAATAGAATATCTCCTTGCGTTAGTGTATTCTAATGGGGCCAGAATTACAGATTTCCACCATATTTCTGTATTTCCATGTATATAATATGGAATAATGGTTAAAAAAATAAGTAATATAATGCCCGTGCCAAAGGCAAAAGAATGAAGAAGCCCTTTACTAATGTTTTTGTTTTTTATTGCAATATATAAGGTATACAAACCAATTATAAGTACAGGGTAGGCCATATTTAGTTTGGTCATTACAGATAATCCAAATAGTAAACCTGCAATGGCGTGCCATTGCCATTGATTATAGCTAAGTACAATATAAAGGGCGGGCATAAAAAAGAACATGCATATATGTTCGGACATTACCCCTTGTAGGCTACCAAACATACTTAGTAGACACACACATAGAAAAGAAGCCCAAAAAGCTGTTTTTCTTGTGGTTAGTTGTATTGCAATTTTAAAGGTAAAAAAAGCTGTAATAGCAACAATTAAAACACCAACCGCTCTTATGGCAATAAAGCTTTTCCCAAAGGCAGCAATAATCCCAGCAAAGAAAATATAAGTAATAGGAGGTTTTAAATCCCAAAGCTCTGTATATGGCAGATGGCCTTCCACCCATGATTGACCTAAAAGAATAAAAGTACTTTCGTCTCTATCTATATAATCTCTGAAAAAAAAAGGAAAGCGTAGTACAAAAGAAATAGCAGAAAGTAATAAAAATACACTTCTGCTTTTTAATTGTGAATAATTAGGTGTTAATGTAGATATTACTGTTTTAAGCATCAAGTAGTATACGATTATTTCCCATCTTTGCAAGATAGATATAATACCAAATAATTTTCAAAAGGGCTGAAATAAATTTGAATTATTATTTGTTCAGATGAAATAGGAAATATAAGCGTAGCCTAAGTTACGGATCCATATGCATTGTTGGCTTCTAGAGAGGCTATTGAAAAGTTTTTTGTAACAAAGCAGCACATTTAACTACTAATAAATGGAAACTAGGGCATACTTTCGGAGCATCGGGCTCATTAAGTTTAAAATTTGCTGTGTTAATGTTAATACATTAAGAGTTTATAGGTGTTCCATTTGTAGAAAGTAGTCGCCAATCAAAAATGAATAAAATAATGGTAAATGCTGTTGGTTTTGGCGGTAATACTGTTTCTATTTTGCTTTCCAAATAAGAAAGATTTTTCTTATCCTTTTTCAAAAAATACTCTATCTTAGAATTACTAACCTAAATATTATAATTTATGGAAGAATGGTTTGCTGCGTTATCACTTTTTGAGAAGATTTATTGGTCTATTGCTGGGGTTTCCTCTGTTATTTTTATCATATTATTGATACTTACATTGGTAGGTGGTGATACCGATGGAATGGATGGCGATGTAGATGCGGAAATTGATGGTGATGCTGGAATAGGTTTTCAATTTTTAAGTTTTAAAAATTTAATGGGTTTCCTTACTATTTTTGGATGGTCTGGAATTTCTTGTTTAGATGGGGGTTTATCTAAAACACTAACCGTAATAATATCTATTGTTTGTGGATTGCTTATGATGCTAGCAATGGCTTCAATATTTTATTATTTGGGAAAACTGCAAAGTAGCGGAACTTTAAAATTAAACAACGCACTGAATCAAATCGGGGAAGTGTATTTAACGATAGGGAATAAAAGGTCTAAAATTGGTAAAGTGAGTATTACAGTGCAGGGTACTTTGCGAGAATTAGATGCTTTAACCGAAGAAAAAAGAGACCTCGTCCAAGGAGATGTGGTTAAAGTAAAAGAGGTTACTAATAACGGAATATTAATTGTTGAACTATTAAATAAATAACTATATGCTATTATTACCATTACAATTAGGAGGAAGTGCTACATTGCTTACTTTGGGCTTTGCTGTTCTTTTCTTTTTTATCATTATTATTTCATTTATACGTAGGTATAAGCGTTGCCCATCGGATCGTATTTTAGTGGTCTATGGTAAAGTTGGCGATGGCAATTCTGCAAAATGTGTACACGGTGGAGCCGCTTTTATTTGGCCAGTTATTCAAGATTATGAGTTTTTAGATTTAACGCCTATATCTATAGAAGTAAACTTAATAAATGCATTGAGTAAGCAGAATATTAGAGTAAATGTACCTTCTAGGTTTACTATTGGTGTTTCTACAGAACCAGGTATTATGCAAAACGCAGCAGAACGTTTGTTAGGCTTGGGGCAAAATGAGATTCAAGACTTAGCACAAGAGATTATTTTTGGTCAATTACGTTTGGTTGTAGCTTCTATGGATATTGAAGAAATTAACTCGGATAGAGATAAATTTTTGACTAACATTTCTAAAAGTGTGGAGTCAGAACTTAAGAAAGTGGGACTTAAATTAATCAACGTAAATATTACAGATATTGTAGATGAATCTGGATATATTGAGGCGCTTGGTAAAGAGGCCGCAGCACACGCAATAAATGCAGCGCGTAAATCGGTAGCAGAAAAGACTAGAGATGGTTCTATTGGAGAAGCTAATGCAGTACAAGATGAAAGAACACAAGTAGCTGCTGCTAACGCACAGGCTGTGGAAGGGGAAAATATTGCAAAAATTAATGTAGCCAACTCCGATTCCTTACGTAGGCAAAGAGAAGCAGAAGCAGAAAGAGTGGCTATTGCTTCGGAAAAAGTGCAATCTGCCAAAGCATTAGAAGAATCTTACGCAGCAGAACAAAATGCGGAAGTTGCTAGAGCAGAAAGAGAAAGAAGTTCTCAAATGGCAGATATTATTGTTCCTGCAGAAATTGATAAAAAGAAAGTAGAGATAGATGCAGAAGCGGATGCGGAAAGAACTCGTAGAATAGCAAAAGGAGAGGCGGATGCCATACTTTTTAAAGCGCAAGCAGAAGCAAAAGGTATGTATGAGGTGTTAACGAAGCAAGCTGCTGGTTTAGAACAGATTGTAAAAGCAGCAGGGGATAGTCCTAAAGATGCTGTTCTATTGTTAGTTGCTGACAAGTTGCCAGAATTAGTAAGAACGCAGGCCGAAGCTATTAAGAATATTAAAATTGATAAGGTTACTGTGTGGGATTCTGGAGCAAAAACTGCTGATGGTAAGGGATCTACAGCTAACTTTATTTCTGGAATGTATAAATCTGTTCCTCCATTGCAGGAAATGTTTAATATGGCTGGAATGCAATTACCAGAATATTTAAAAGGAAAAGATATTGTTGATGGTGCTGTTGCAGTGGAAGATGGGTCTAACAAAAAAGAAGCATTAAAAGACGATGCGGAAGAATAGTTAAATATTTTTGAAAATATTATGGCTAAAAATGGTCAAATGAATAGGCTTGTATTATTAGGGAACGGTTTTGATTTGGCGCACGGTCTCAAAACAAGCTACAAGGATTTTATTTTTGATTATTTTAAAAAGGCAATTATTATTTTTCATGAGAAAGACTCTTATGAAGATCAATTGTTTGAGTTGTCATATGCAAGCAGCTATATGTTTACTTCTGATTTTGAATTAATAATTAATAATTTCGATGATATTAGAGAACACATTAAAAATCTCAAATCATCTAAAATTTCAAGTATGGTAAAGGTGAATGTTATATTTCATTCACCTTTTTTTGAATTTCTTTATACAAAACTCACTGATTTAAATTGGGTAGATATTGAAGCTAGTTATTTTCAATATTTAATTATTATAAAAGAAAAAAAGGAAGCAGTTGAAAAGTTAAATTCCCAGTTTACCTTTATTGGAATAAAACTGAATGAATATTTAATTAGCCTTAAAATATCTGAAGTTAACTTTTTTGGTAAAGTTTATTCAAATCTTTTTTCGCAAAAGATAATTAGAGACGATATTGTAATTAATACTTTGGATCAAGATTTGGATCCAGCAGCTATTTATTTTTTAAATTTTAACTATACTGATACTGTAGGTAATTATTTAAAAAATATTTCAAACCAAGATATTGTAAAGCATAATTATATACATGGCGAATTAGAGGTTAAAGAGAATCCAATAATATTTGGATTTGGAGATGAGTTAGATGAAAACTATCTTAAGTTTGAAAATAAGAAAAACAATAGTCTTTTTACTCATATTAAATCTTTTAAGTATTCTCAGACTCAAAATTATCATGATTTGATAAGATTTATTGAATCAAATGATTTTCAGGTATTTGTTATTGGACATTCTTGTGGTTTGTCAGATAGGACTATGTTAAATGAAATATTCGAGCATGATAATTGTAAATCTATTAAGATTTTTTATCATAAAAGGGCTGATGGTTCGGATGATTTTACAGACAAGACTTATGAAATATCTAGACATTTTAAGGATAAAGGCCTTATGAGGAAGAAATTAGTTCCAAAAGAGAAATCTCAACCCATGCCAAAACCGAGAAAGATTGGATAAAGAATTAGAAGACAATTTTTAAAGTAGATATAAACCTAGTTGCAGTGAAAAGCAACTAGGTTTATATTATGGAATAAAGGTATTCGCTAAAAAAATTAAACTACTACTATGAGAGGTGTCAGGAAAATAAAATGATGGTAATTTTACCTTTTAAATAACAATGGAAAGATTTTAAGTTATTAGCGGTTGATTGTTCGAGAATTACACTTCCTATTACTAAAGAGTTCAAAATATATTGCGAGACTAAAAACAGTCCTATTAAAGATTAATAACCTTATTATAAGCACTTTTCAACTTCTTAATTACAATTTCGATTTCTTCTTCATTTAATTGCCCAAAGCCAAAACGTATAGCACAGGTATTTTTATCTTGATATAAAATAGTTTTTGGTAGAAATAAATCTAATTTTTCGGCTTCCTCAGCAAGTTTCACTAAGGATATTGTTTCTACAAATTGCAACCATATTGCCAAACCACCTAAGGGCATTTCCCAAGTTGTAATACCTTCAAAATAAAAATTTAAAAAATGGCATAAACTATCGCGACGCTGTTTGTAAGTGACTATGTTTTTTTTCTTAAGTCTATATATTTCGCCTTCAGAAATAAGTTCAGAAAGCATTTGTTCTTGTATTAAATCTCCTTGTTTATCCAATAATTGCAAATAGTTTTTAGCTTCAGAAATCAAGTTTTCTGGCGCTACTACAAAGCCCGTGTGGAAACTTGGAAATAACGACTGCCCTAGCTTGCCCAAATAAATAACCATTCCGTTGGCATCTGCACTTGCCATTGGTAACATTGCAGACCCGTCAAACTGAAAATCGTAGTCGTAATCATCTTCTATAATGGCAAATCCATGCGTTTTTGCTAATTGCAATAATTGTAATCGTCGTTTTGCGCTCAACGTTACAGTTGTAGGATAATCTCTATTGGCACAAACATACACACAGCGTATACTTCCTTTTACAAAATGCGTTTTTATATACTCTATATTTAGACCTTCACTATCTACAGGAATTGTTCTAATCGCTGCGCCAGCTTGTTGAAAAATCATATTAGCTGCATAATTACTCAATTGCCCAACCAACACTAAATCATCGTGTTTAATTAATAATTGAGAAACTATGTACAGGCTCATTTCTGTGCTACGTGTATTTACTAAATTATTTGGTTTTATATGAAATCCTCGTGTTGCGTTTAAATAATTACAAAGTTGTGTGCTAAAAACCGAAGGAGTTAAAGCACTTGTTCTATTCCATTTATTAATTAATGGTTTCCGTTTCATTGCTGCACTGTACCATCTAGAAAACTGGTACACGGGATGTAAACGTAAATCTGGTTTACCATCGCTTATTGTGTATTTTGATGAAGTTTCTTCTGTTGTTGAAGCCAAATGAAAGGACTGTTGAAAAGGAAAACCAGCTACTTTTGGATACGTATAAGCCTGATGAATAAGCTGAGCTGTTGCTTTAATTTTCACTGTAGATTCCTCTGGAACCAAAACAAAAGTCCCTTTATTAGCAATAATATCTACCCAACCTTGTGAAGCCAATTCTTCGTAAATAGCAACAGCTGTATTGCGATGAATGTTTAACAACTGACTTAAAATACGTGTTCCAGGTAGCTTACCGCCTTTTTCTAAATAGCCACGTTGTATCGCATTTATAATTTGTTGTGCTACTTGTATATAAACAGGTTGTACAATCGTTTTGTCGAATGTGACAAGTTGTTTTAATATATCGCTAACCGGACTATTCATTGTTTTAAAACTGGACTAGTTTAATCGTCCGGAAAGTTACGACTTTTACAGAATAAAATTAAATGATGCAATAACAACTATTGCAAAACTAAAATAGATGAAAAATACAGTCTTACTTTTTACATTTTTACTAATTAGCGCATTTCAGTTACATGCGCAACAAGAACAACCTATAATAAAAATCGATACTTTAAGTGAAGTTGTAGTTACTTCAACTCGAATTGATTTACCCTTCAAAGAAAATTCTAGAACCATAAATATTATTACAGCAACGGATATTAAAAATAGTTCAGCCGTTACCATTGCAGATTTATTACAGCAAGTTGCTGGTGTAGACATTAGAAGACGTGGCACTGGCGGGAGTCAGGCTGATTTGTTTATTAGAGGTGGGGGTTTTGACCAAACACTCTTATTAATTGATGGTATTAAAATGGACGATGCACAAACAGGTCATCATTCCATGAATGCTTCTTTACCGCTAGAGGTTATTGCGCGCATAGAAATTATAAAAGGACCTGCGGCTAGAGTTTTTGGGCAGAACGCTTTTACAGGTGCCATTAATATTGTCACTAAATCTAACTTAAATAATTCTGTTACTGCAAATCTTCAAGCTGGTTCTTTTGGTCAGCTTAATGGTTCTGTAACCGTTGGGTCAGAATTAGAGAATTCAATACATATTTTTCATGCTGGGAAAATGACTTCTGATGGTTACCGTAATAATTCAGATTATGATAATTCAAATTATTTCTTAAAAAGTGTTTTCAACAAAAAAGCACAACCTATTGAAATGATAGCGACTTTTTTCGATAAAAAATTTGGTGCTGAAAATTTCTACACTACCAATGTTACGTTTAATGAATACGAAGAAACTCAAAACAGTTTATTAGCATTTACGACTAAATTTCAATCAGAAAAGTTTAAAATTCAACCAAGAATCTACTGGAAACGTAATCAAGATATGTTTCTTTTAAGACGTTCTGATCCTGGGTTTTATAGAAACTTTCATATTTCGAATAAAATTGGAGCTGAAGCCAATGCGTCTTATAAGTCAGAATTGGGTGAGACTGGTTTTGGAATCGATATGTCTAAAACGTATTTACGAAGTAATAATTTAGGCAAGCGTAATCGTTTTATGACGACGCTATTTTTAGAACACAGATTTCAGTTAATTGATAACCGATTAGACATTACACCTGGTGTTGCTATGACGTATTTTTCAGATTTTAAATTTAATGCATTTCCTGGGTTAGATGTTGGTTTTGATATCAGCGATAACTTAAAAGCTTATGGAAATATTGGTTACACCTATAGAATTCCTACCTACACGGATTTGTATTACAGTGACCCAAGCACTCAGGGGAATTCAGATTTAGAACCAGAAGAAGCTTTTGCACAAGAAATTGGAATTAAATACAATACACCAAAATTCACGGCAACTTTAGCCGTTTTTAATAGAGATGCCGATAACCTAATAGATTACAGTAGACCTAATATAGACGAAGGTGTTTTTACAGCAACCAACATTACAGAAGTGAACACCAAAGGGTTTGAATTTGATGCTGCTTATAATTTTAAGCTGAATAACTTCAACCAAACTTTAGCAATCGGTTATGCTTTTTTAGATGATAATATTTTAGACCAAAACGAAGCATTATCGCGTTACTCTCTAAACACATTGAAACATCATTTTACAACACGATGGAGTACCAAACTATTCAAAAACGTGAGTCAGAATATTGTTTACAAATACGCTGAACGTACCACAGGACAAACGTACAATGTTTGGGATGCTTCTATTGTAATGAAATTAAAACAAGTTGAATTATCCATAACGGCAAGTAATATTTTTGATGCCGAATACATTGAGTCTGGATTTACACCAATGCCACCAAGTAATGTGTTATTTGGATTGCGTTATAGTTTTAAATAACAATCTTACTTTCCTACTTTAAATTTATCTGCTCACTTTTACTTTGTTAGTGAGCAGTTTTGGTTTCTAAAAAACTTTCTAACTAAAATAGTTTTGTAAAAAATGAAGTTTGAAGCCCATTTAGACGAGAAGAACACAATTCATAAATCTGTAATTTTAGAAGAATTTGAATCAAATAAGACATAACTGGACAAAAGAAGAAATTTTAGAGATTTACAATAAACCGTTAATGGAGTTGCTGTATGAGGCGGCAACTATACATCGTGTAAATCATGACCCTAATGAGGTTCAGGTTTCTGCCTTATTATCTATAAAAACGGGCGGTTGTTCTGAAGATTGTGGGTACTGTCCACAAGCCGCTCGTTATAATACAGATATTGAGGGTAATGATTTAATGTCAGTTTCTCATGTTAAGGCGCAAGCTTTAAGAGCAAAATCTTCTGGTAGTTCTAGGGTTTGTATGGGTGCTGCTTGGCGTAATGTTAAAGATGGACCAGAGTTTGATCAAGTGTTAGAAATGGTACGCACCATTAATAAGTTAGATATGGAAGTTTGTTGTACTTTAGGTATGGTAACAGAAAATCAGGCAAAACGTTTATCAGAAGCGGGCTTATACGCTTACAATCATAATTTAGATACCTCTGAAGATTATTATAAAGATGTAATTTCTACGCGTGCTTTTGAAGATCGCTTAGAAACTATTGACCACGTAAGAAAAAGTAATATCACTGTTTGTAGTGGTGGTATTATTGGTATGGGAGAAAAGTTAGAAGATAGGGCTGGAATGTTAGTAGCACTTTCTTCTCTAGATCCGCAACCAGAATCTACTCCCATTAATGCATTAGTTCCTGTAGAAGGTACTCCAATGGAGGATATTGCGCCAATAGAAATATGGGAAATGATACGTATGGTAGCAGCTACTAGAATTGTTATGCCAGAAACACAAGTAAGATTGTCTGCTGGGCGTACAGAAATGAGTAGAGAAGGCCAGGCACTTTGTTTCTTTGCAGGTGCTAATTCTATTTTCGCTGGGGATAAGTTACTAACAACACCAAATCCGGATGTAAATGAGGATATGGCCATGTTTGAAGTTCTTGGCTTGAATCCACAAAAACCATTTACTAAATCTTCACAACCGAAAACGGTAGAAGCAGAAGATTCAAAAATAGCAGCCTTAGGAGAAAAACCAAAATGGTCTAGACCAGATTATAAAATTGAAAGAAACGAAGCTGCAAAAGCTAAGGCTTAATTAAATAAGCTCTTGTAATTTCTGGTAGACTAAATGACTTTCCCATCCACGGTAAAGCAAATAGTCTGCGAGCTTTTTTTTCTTTTTCTGAATGTTGGTTTCGTTAATTTGTGTTAGTCTTTTTTTAGCTAAAAAATCTAAGGTTTCTAAGTATGCATCTTCCTCTATTTCTCTTAAAGCAATAGTAATGTTGTATTTAGTTATTTGGCGTTGTTTAAGTTCGTTGACAATGCGGTTTTTCCCCCATTTTTTAATTCTAAACTTACCTCGGGCAAAGCTTTTTGAAAATCGTTCTTCATTAAGATAATTTTCTTGAATAAGATGCCCTATGATTTGATTAGAGGCTTCTGGAATCATACCCATATTCCGTAATTTGGTTTCTACTTCTTTATGGCAACGGTCTTGGTAGGCGCAGTAACTTTCCAATTTTTTGGTAGCATCAGTTACAGAATAGAATTTTTTGTTGTCCATGGCAC
Organism: Maribacter sp.; assembly: GCF_016744255.1. Taxonomy (GTDB): domain Bacteria; phylum Bacteroidota; class Bacteroidia; order Flavobacteriales; family Flavobacteriaceae; genus Maribacter_B. Next base: position 23,089 of record NZ_JADGES010000004.1, on the reverse strand, counting down.
AAATGTATAAAACAAAAAAAAGCGACTCCGTTTATGAAGTCGCTTTTTTTAATATATGGTTTTTCCGTCTTTATTTTTAAAACGGTACTCTAAATACGTATATGCATCTCGAGGTTGTATTTTAATCCATCTTTTGTGTTCTAAAAACCACTTAGAACGTATGGAAGGAAAGCCTTTGGTAAGGTATGCTGCTATAAAAGGATGAATGTTTAGCGTTATGCTATTTCCTTTTGCAGGTCCCTTTAGGACTTTCTCTAATGCAAAATTAATTTTGTCTATTAAAACTATAGGAGCTTCGACTTCCTTTCCAGAACGGTTAGGGTCTTCCTCAGTAGTTTTAATATTCATTTCTGGTCGTACCCTTTGCCTTGTAATTTGGATTAATCCAAATTTACTAGGAGGTAAAATTTTATGCTTAGCACGGTCGTCTTTCATCTCATCTCTAAGATGATCAAAAAGTTTTTTTCGATGCGGTGCTTTTACCATATCAATAAAATCGACCACTATAATACCACCCATATCTCGCAAACGTAATTGTCTTGCAATTTCGGATGCTGCTAAAAGATTTACTTCTAAGGCTGTATCTTCTTGATTTTTGGCCTTGTTAGAGCGATTACCGCTATTAACATCTACAACATGTAATGCTTCTGTATGTTCTATAATTAAATAGGCTCCTTTGCTCATTGAAGCAGTTCGGCCAAAAGACGTTTTTATTTGTCTTTCAATTCCGAATTTCTCAAAAATAGGAACAGGAGAAATATGTTGTTTAACAATAGATTCTTTAGCAGGTGCAATCTCTTGAACGTAATCTTTAATTTGATTATAAAGCGTTTCATCATCTACAAATACTCCTGTAAAAGAATCATTAAATACATCTCTAAGAATAGAAGAAGCTCGGTTGAGCTCTACTAAAACTTTAGATGGTGTTGGTGCTTTATGTAATTTTGTACACATTGTGGACCATTTGCCCAGCAAGTTTTCTAAATCTTTGTCTAATTCTGCTACTTTTTGTCCTTCGGCAACTGTACGAATGATAACTCCAAATCCTTTAGGTTTAATACTGCGTACTAACCTTTTAAGTCTGTCTTTTTCTTCTGAGCTCGCAATTTTCTGAGAAACAGATACACGGTCAGAGAAAGGAACCATTACTAGATAGCGCCCAGCAATTGATAATTCTGAGCTTATTCTTGGTCCTTTAGTGGATATGGGTTCTTTTACAATTTGCACTAATATTGATTGATTGGCCTTTATAACATCTGTTATTACGCCATGTTTATCAATATCTTTTTCGGTTGGAAAGTTTTTTAGGGAAAAGTCTTGAAGTTTCCCTGTGCTTACTTGTTTAGTGAATTTTAACATAGAAGAAAGCTGCGGTCCAAGGTCATGATAATGCAAAAAAGCATCTTTCTCATAGCCTACATTTACGAATGCAGCGTTAAGGCCAGTAACGGGTTTTCTTATTTTAGCAATAAATATATCGCCAACAGAGAAATCGTTCTTTTCTTCTTCTTTATGTAATTCAGTAAGTTTTCCATCCTTTAATAAGGCAAAGTCAACGGAATCAGAGCTTGATCTTACGATTAATTCTCTATTCACCTGAATTTATTTATATCAGTCTGTTTTAAAAACAGATAGATGGTTTGTATAATGCCATAAACAGGTCATAAATAACCTGCCGAAGTTATTGTTAACTTCTATGCCAATGAACGCAAATAAAAAGAAAAAGTAGTTTAAAACTACTTTTTCTTGTGTCTGTTAGCTCTTCTACGCTTCTTGCGTTTGTGGGTAGCTACCTTATGTCTTTTTCTTTTCTTACCGCTCGGCATAAAATTTTATTTAAAGATTATTTTTTTATTTAACTTGTACGTTGCTCTTAACACCTTCAACAAAAACCTTTGCAGGTTTAAAGGCTGGGATATTATGAGCTGGTATTTTTATTGTCGTATTCTTAGATATATTTCTACCAGTTTTTTCGGCTCTTGTTTTAATAATAAAACTTCCAAAACCTCTTAAGTAAACATTATCTCCACTTTCTAAAGAAGTCTTTACTTCTTCCATGAAAGATTCTACCGTTGCCTGTACATCTCCTTTTTCAATTCCCAGTTTATCTGAGATTTTCGATACAATTTCCGCTTTCGTCATCTTGAATTTTAGATTTTCTGTATGTTTTTTCGGGATGCAAATATATACATTAAATTGAATATTTTACCTTAAAGAACTAATTTTAAGTATTTAAACTAGTACTTTTATAGTTTACTATTCATTATCATGCTCTTTTCCCACAAAATTCTTCTTTGGTATGCCCAAAACAAAAGGACTCTTCCATGGAGAGGAAGCCGAGATCCCTATAAAATTTGGTTGTCAGAGATTATGTTACAGCAGACAAAAGTTGCACAAGGAACACCATATTACCTTAAGTTTGTTAGCACTTTTCCTACAGTTTTTGATTTGGCGAGTGCCCCCCAAGAGAAAGTTTTAAAGCTTTGGCAAGGATTAGGGTATTATTCTCGTGCAAGAAATCTACATGAAGCTGCAAAAACTGTTGTTTTAGATTATGAAGGCAAGTTTCCAGAGACCTATAAAGAGTTGATAAAATTAAAAGGTGTTGGAGACTATACGGCAAGTGCTATTGCTTCTATTTGTTTTGATGCTCCAGAAGCTGTAGTAGATGGGAATGTCTATAGGGTGCTTTCTCGTTATTTTGGCATAGATATCCCTATTAATAGTACTAAAGGTGTTGCGTACTTTAAGAATTTAGCAAAACAACTTATAGATAGAGAAGATATAAGAGACTATAATCAAGGGATAATGGAATTTGGGGCTATACAATGTGCACCTAAAAAACCAAAGTGTATGGATTGTCCTTTGCGAGATAGTTGTATAGCTTTAAAAGACAATAGGGTGCCTTTTTTACCGGTTAAAATAAATAAGACTAAGGTTAAGAAGCGCTACTTTAATTATGTAGTGCCTATTAATGATGGAGAAACAAAAGAAAGATATACGGTGCTAAACCAAAGAATAGGAAAAGGAATTTGGCAAGAATTATGGGAGTTTCCACTTATAGAAACAGAAAAAGAGGTTGTGGAAAGTGAAATTGAAAAGGATATACCAAATCTCTTGAATATAAATTCGGACTTTAGAATACGTATATATAAAGATACGGTAGTGCATAAACTTTCTCACCAGCATTTATATACCAAATTTTGGATTATAGAAACTCAAAGCAAGTTAGAAAAAGGGGTTAAAGTAAGTGATCTAGAAAAATATGCAGTACCAGTTTTAATCGCAGACTTTATTAAAACATTTAAATTTTAGTACTTTTGATTATTAGATAAAAATTATGAGCGGAACATTAAATAAAGTAATGCTAATTGGGCATTTAGGTGATGAAGTAAAAATGCACTATTTCGAAGGCGGTAACAGTATTGGTCGTTTCCCTATTGCAACTAATGAAACGTATACTAATAAACAAACAGGAGAAAGAGTTACTAATACAGATTGGCATAACGTTGTGGTACGTAATAAAGCCGCAGAAATCTGTGAAAAGTACTTAAGTAAAGGAGATAAAGTATATGTAGAGGGGCGTTTAAAAAATCGTCAATGGCAAGGAGAAGATGGTAATACTAGGTATACTACGGAGGTTCATGTGCAAGATTTTACTTTTTTATCTACAAAGAAAGAAAGTATGGCAAATGCACAAAGCCAGCCTCAGCAACAGCAACAGGCTGCGACAAGTAGTGCTAAACCAATGGCTCAGCAACCAGCTCAAACTAATGAGCCACAGCAAGAAGACGATTTACCTTTTTAAACCCTAAAATATAACTATTGGACCCTGACCCCCTTAGTTTATTGCTAAATTTTGTAGTATTAGATAGTGCTTTTGCGCTTAGAATTGGTACTCTAGTATTTTTGTTAATTTGTTCTGCACTTATCTCAGGTGCCGAAGTTGCTTTTTTTGGTCTTTCCCAGACAGATGTTAAGGAGATAGAGGAAGAAAAAACAGCAAAAGGAAGCCTTGTAGTTACCTTGTTAGAGAAACCAAAAAAGTTATTAGCTACTATACTAATTGCTAATAATGCCATTAATATTGGCATTGTTTTATTGTTTAATGTTATAGGAGATAATTTATTTTCGCATATTACAACCATTCTTTTCGGTTTTATTTCTGTCCGTTTTTTATTAGAAGTGGTAGTTGCTACTTTTCTTATTTTAATGTTCGGAGAAATTCTTCCTAAAGTATATGCTAATAGAAACAGAATAAGTTTTACGCAATTTATGGTATACCCTTTAAAGGTGTTAGATTTTATCTTTTCACCGCTTAGTTTGCCCATGCGTTCAGCGACTATCTTTCTTCATAACAAGTTAGGAAAAGAAAAATCTAATTTAAGTGTAGATCATTTATCACAAGCCTTGGAGCTTACTTCGGATGGAGATACTACTAAAGAGGAACAGAAAATTTTAGAAGGCATAGTTTCCTTTGGTAATACAGATACCAAGCAAGTTATGTGTCCTAGGATAGATATTTTTGCTCTTAATGAAGAAATGAAATTCTTAGAGGTTCTAGAAGAAATAAAAAAGAATGGATATTCTAGAATTCCTGTCTTCTCCGAAAACATGGATAATGTATTGGGAGTCTTATATGTAAAGGATTTGTTGCCTCATTTAGATCTTAAAATATTTAATTGGTTATCGCTTATACGCGAACCTTATTTTGTTCCTGAAAATAAAAAGCTAGACGATTTGTTGTTAGAATTTCAGGAAAAGAAAAACCACCTGGCTGTTGTGGTAGATGAGTATGGAGGAACATCGGGCATAGTTACGTTAGAGGATATAATAGAAGAGATTGTCGGGGATATAAGTGATGAGTTTGATGATGAGGATCTAATTTATTCTAAATTAGATGATTTTAACTATGTATTCGAAGGTAAGACCGCGTTAAAGGATTTTTATAGAGTAGTTAAGATTGAAGATGAGGACGATTTTGAAAATCAAAAAGGAGAATCAGAAACCATAGCAGGTTTTGTGTTAGAAATTGCAGGAAGCTTTCCCAAAAAGGGGGAATTAATTATTTTTAAAGAATATAAATTCGTGGTAGAAAGCTTAGATAAAAAGAGATTAAAACAAATAAAAGTAACCCTTCCGTATGAAGCTTAAGTCTGTTTATAGTTTGCTAGTTGTATTTGTTTTTTTAACAAGTTGCAAAGATGAAGTATTGCCTAAGCCTAAAGCAAAATTACGTTTAGAATATGCTCTTGGGGGAGTAAGGAAAGTAGAAACCAAAAATTTTGAATTTGCTTATAACGATAAAGCTCAAATAGAAAAAAAGAAAGAAAGCTCCTTTGTTATTAATTATCCAGAGATGAAAGGAGCAATTTTCATTAGTTATAAAAAGGTAAACAACAATTTAAAGAAGCTTGTTACAGATGCAGAAAGATTAAGTTACGAGCATGCTGTAAAAGCAGAAAGAATTCAGCCGCAAGTATTTAGTAATCCAGATAGCAATGTACATGGTGTTTTGTTCGAGGTTGTTGGTAATGCAGCCTCACAATCTCAATTTTTTGCAACAGATAGCACGCAGCACTTTATAACAGGTTCTCTTTATTTTTATACCAAGCCGAATTACGATTCTATTTATCCGGCGGCATCCTACTTAAAGGAAGATATCGGAAAAATAATGGAAACCCTGAAATGGAAAAATTAAATAGACTACTCTTTTAAAAGAGCCTCAGCATTAGCAATGCTAGTATTCATTAGGTTAGCCACTTCTTTAACTTTTGCTTCTTCTATGTCTAGTAATACTTGTTTTTCTGGAGTTAATTTTTTGCCGTTAATAATTTCATCAGAATCAAATTTAGAACCAAAATCTTGCATCCATTCCATCATAGATTTGTTTGCTTTTTGCAAATCTTTCATTGCTATGTCATATTGTGCGCCTGTTTCAGTGGAATCTATCATAGGTTTTAAAGTGCTAACCAATTTTCCTATTGTGCCCATTTTAGGCATAACTTCATCATGAATAGCCATTACTTGTTGCATTTGTGTTGGTTCTTGTGGTACTTTTTTTTCTTCTTTACAAGAGGTGTAAATTAAAGCTATTAGTGCAATTAGAATTGGTGTGTACTTTTTCATAAGTTTTTAATTTCAATGTTTTTTATAGTATAAATATAATCTTTGACTTTAGTGTCGGTAATTGTTTTTGTTATTACTGTTGTAGATGTTTTGGTAGTGTTAAAGGTTACGATGGCGTTTGCTTCTTCATAACTAACAACGGCCTTTTCTACTCCTTCTATTTTTAATAGATTTTCCTGTATGGCGTCCGCACAACCAGCTTGGCATGCCATACCTTTAATGGTAATTGTAGCAAGAGAGGTGGCTGGTTTTACTGCAGATTGTTCCGAGAAAGACAAACTTTTTTTGGAGCTGTTACAGCTATATACTGTAATAAAGCAAAGGAGCATAAAGGCTTTTAATCGCATATTTTTTTTATGAAGGTACAAAATTGCTGTTTTTTTCTTCCTTTTTTAGGTGTTAAATAATACAAACTAAAACCAGAGATAATTGTGAAAATTCAAAAAGAAAGGGGTAAGTTCGTAGTAAAAGGTTATTAAGATTGTCTCTGATTTTGATAACTCATTGTATGAGGCATCCAGAGAAAATCAAAAACCCACCATTTGTTACTTCTATATATTTGCACATTGGCAATTTTTTTATGAAGATAAATTAGCTTGATTATTATCTTTTAATACTTTAAGTTTAAGATTAGAAAACAAGAAGTAAAAATTAAAAAAATGACATTTTGGGTATACTTTATTAGAAAATAATGTGTCACATTTGTATAAAATTAATCTTGTTTGAATAATTATAAAAAGAAGTGGTTTTACCTTGTTTTACTTTCTTTTATTTGGGGTTCCTCATTTATCCTAATAAAGAAAGGGCTTGTTGGGTTTAGTTCCATACAATTGGGGGGGTTGCGTATTGTTTTTGCATCTCTTTTTTTATTCCTGTTTGGTTTACGAAGCTTAAAGACTTTAAGTTTTAGGGATTGGAAATGGGTAACAATAGCCGGGTTTTTAAGCTCTTTTTTTCCTCCTTTCTTTTTTGCAATCGCCCAGACAGAAATAGATAGCGGTGTTGCTTCTATATTAAACTCTATTGCGCCTTTAGGTACTACTCTGGTAGGAATTTGGCTTTTTGGATTGGCTATTACTAAAAGGCAGATACTAGGAGTTGTTATTGGCTTACTAGGTACAATGGCTCTAATTATTGTGGGTATGGAGTTTAGTCCAGAGCAAAATTATGGCTATTCTATTTTTATAATTCTTTCTGCCATAGGCTATGCTTTTAATATAAATATTATAAAAAAGCATTTAGCACATTTATCTCCTTTGGCTGTTACTACTGCGAGTTTTGGTGTGGTTGTATTACCTGCAATTGCAATGGTGGGTTATGCTGGTATCTTTACTGTAGATTTTCAGCAGCCAGAAGTTCAAAAGGCACTAGGGTATACTCTTGTTTTAGCATTGTTGGGCACTGCAATGGCTAATATATTTTTTAATAGATTGATACATATTTCTAGTCCGGTTTTTGCTGCATCTGTTACGTATACAATTCCTCTTGTTGCCATCTTCTGGGGTGTTTTGGATGGAGAAAAAATCAATTTTTATCAAATCATAGGAGGATTAATCATTCTATTTGGAGTGTGGCTGGTAAATAAAAAGAAGAAAGTATAGTCCTATTATATTTTTTAAGTAATATTCTAAAACTGTAACACTTTTAAATACCGATTGTCTTTATGCTGTATTAACCAATCAAAAATAATAGTAGCATGAAAACAAAAATAGGTGCGGTTCTCTTTTGGTGTCTAAGTCTGTTTGTGTTTCAGAATAGCAGCGCACAGGGAAAAATTATAGCTGTAAAGGCTTTTGATAAAGTTATTGTAAGCCCTCATATTGAAGTTGCTTTAGTGGAGGGAGATGAAGAGCAGGTGTTTATTGAAAAAGCCAAATTGCCAGAGCATAAAATTAATGTCGAAGTAGAGGGGAAGACCTTAAGGGTTTATCTAGAAGGAGCTAAAACTATTACTAAATCGGAGGACAGATATGAAAATGGAAGAAAGGTAAGCCGTTCTTTGTATGAAGGTACCATGGTGTCTGTTCGTATTAGTTATAAAAAATTACGAGCGCTATCTATTAGAGGAGAAGAAGTGGTTAATGTTATGAGTGCTATAAGTCAAAAGGATTTAAAACTTACTATATATGGAGAGTCCAAGGTTTATTTTAATTCTTTAACCGTAGACCAACTTACGGCTAGTATTTATGGAGAAAGTTATCTAGAGATTAAAGGTGGTTTAGTCCAAAAACAGGTGTATAGAGCTTATGGAGAAAGTGAAGTAAATACGGTGAGTTTAAATAACGTGTACACAAAAATAACGGCCTATGGAGAAAGTAACTTTAGAGTAAACGTATCAGGCCGATTAAAAGTTACTTGTTATGGAGAAACTACAATTAATTATACTGGTGATGCTGCCGTAGAGAAGGGTATAGTTATTGGGGAAGCCGAAATAAGAAAGGTAGGGTAACTATCTTATATATTTACATATAAAAGAGGGAGGTTTTTTAGACCTCTCTCTTTTGTTTTTGATTCTATTTAAAGGGTTGAAAACAATTTTTTGAGATGATATTTGAAGCCGTTTTTTAGGTAAATGAATAATTGGCTTCTATTTTTTTATGAAATTTAATACATTTTACGCTCAAATTCACTCGAAATTCCTTGTAAATTACCGGATTAACAGTATATTTGCAGCCGCCTATTTAAAAAATAGATAGGTTTTTAATAATAAATTAACACACGCTATGTACGCAATTGTAGAGATGGCAGGGCAGCAATTTAAAGTTGCGAAAGACCAAAAAGTGTATGTTCACCGTTTGCAAACGGAAGAAGGAAAAAAGGTAACTTTTGACAATGTACTTCTTCTAGATGACGGTAAGAATGTAACTATTGGCGCCCCAGCTATAGACGGAGCCACTGTTGAGGCCAAAGTCATTAAGCACTTAAGAAGTGACAAAGTAATCGTTTTTCACAAGAAAAGACGTAAAGGTTACAAAAAGAAGAATGGTCACCGCCAGTCTTTAACTGAAATCGTTATTGAGAGTATTGTAGCTTCTGGTTCTAAGAAAGCAGCTCCTAAAAAGGAAGCAGCTCCAAAAGTAGAAGCTAAAAAAGCAGCTCCAAAGAAAGCTGCTGGAAAAGCAGACGATTTAAAAAAGATTGAAGGTATTGGACCAAAAATTGCAGAAACTTTAATAGCTGCAGGTATTTCAACTTTTGCTGAATTAGCAGAAGCGAAATCGGAAAAAATATCTGAAATTATAGCAGGTGTTCGTGGTAATCACGTGACGGAAACTTGGCCAGCTCAAGCTAAATTAGCAGCTGAAGGCAAATGGGACGAGTTAAAAAAATGGCAAGACGAATTAGACGGTGGTAAAGCTTAATTGCTAAACTGCTTATGTATAACAATATAAAACCGTAACAAAATGGCACATAAAAAAGGTGTAGGTAGTTCTAAAAACGGTAGAGAATCAGAATCGAAACGTTTAGGTGTTAAGATTTTTGGTGGGCAAGCAGCAATTGCCGGAAACATTATCGTAAGACAAAGAGGAACAGTGCATAATCCAGGTGAGAATGTTTACCTAGGAAAAGATCATACATTACACGCACGTGTAGATGGTCTTGTAAAGTTTCAGAAAAAAGCAGGTGGAAAATCATTCGTTTCCATTGAGCCTTTTGAAGCTTAATTAGTAATTGCATTTAGGATAATAAAGGCCCTGACGATATCGTCAGGGCCTTTATTATTTATACAAAATAAACTTTTGGTAAACCAGCGCTAACCTCAATTTTACATACCAATAGTATATTGTGTCTTATTTGTTTTATGCGTCTATCTTTTCGATTTTTTTTGATTTTCTTGAATATTGGTTTCTTCTTACAGACTTTTGGTCAAGACCAAGACAGGAGTACCGCATTTGCCAATAAAGAGTTGGACTCCACTTTTTTTCTTTACAAGAAGCAATTGAAACTAGCCCAGATAGATAGTAGGGCAATAATTATCGCTCGGAAACATTGGGTGCTAGGAAAGTTTTATTTCAACGTAGGGGTGTTTTCAGAAGCTATGGGGCATTTTAACAAAGCTTTGATTCTATTGGATAGGTTTCCAAAAGATACGTTACAAATAACCGTTAAAAACTCAATGGGAAGGGTTGCTCTTTCACTAAAGAATTATAACCAAGCCATGTCTTATTTTGTAGAGGCAATTAAGAAGTCTAAGAAGATGGGCTATATAAGAGGACAGGCTATTTCTAAAGGTTTTTTAGGTACTTGTTTTGAAAAAAAAGGGGAGTATGCCGAGGCTTTAAAGTATCAGAATGAGAGCTTAGAACAGTTTCAATTAATCCATGATATTGAAGGGTTGTCTTTGGTTAATGAAAATATAGGAAGTATTTATGAAGATCAGGAGAACTATGCTTTGGCAAAAGAGTATTTTATAGTAGCCTATGACTATGTAAAAGATTCTAATAATGCAGATGAAGCTAACATTTTAAATAACCTAGGGGATGTTCATCGGAAAAAGGGAGATTATGAAAATGGTTTGTTCTATACAGAGAAGGCCTTGGCTATTGCTAAGAAAATAAAGGATAACCATCAAGTAGAAAGTGCTTATAAAGATTTATCTAAAACATATGTTTTACTAGGAGATTATAAAAAGGCATTTTCCCATTTGAAAGAATCGGAAAAAATCAACGAGGAAATATTTTACGCCCAAAATACAAATCAGCTGAATGTGCTTCAAACGGTGTATAATACTAATAAAAAAGAGGCAACGATTAAGTTGTTAGAACAGGAAAGTAAAGTTCGCAGTGCTCGGCAGAATTTATTATTGGTCATTGTTTGTTCATTGCTGGCAGTTTTGGGAGGGGTATTCGTTTTTGTAAGGAAGAAAAGGAAAATTCAAGAATACCGCCAACTTATACTAAAGGCTGAATTGGAAAAAAAGGAGATTGAAGAGGAAAACCTTCAAAAAGAAATACATTTAAAAACAGCTGCACTTTCAAAATATAGCCTACATCTTTCACAAAAGAACAAAATACTTTCTGATTTGTCTGCAACCCTCACGAATTTAGCAGATAGAAAAAACATGAATACTTCAGAAAAATTAAAAGGTTTAGTAAAAGAAATCAATTTTGATTTAAAACAGGATAAAGTGTGGGATGAGTTTATTTACTTTTTTGGCGATATCCACCCAAACTTTATAAAAAACCTATCGGCTCTTTCAAAAGACAATTTATCTCCAGCAGAATTACGGTTGGGAATGCTTTTACGTCTCAACCTTTCATCAAAGGAGATAGCTTCAATATTAAGGGTTACGCCAGACAGTATACGAGTTGCAAGACATAGGTTAAGGAAAAAATTAAATCTTAATCAAAAAGAGGAGTTGATTACTTTTTTGATTGCTTTATAGTCTACTTTGGATCATTCTCTTCTTTGGGGTTACGGTAGTGTAAATAAATCGTAATTGTTGCCTTCTTGTTTCTGTAAAATGTAATTCTATTTACACTTTGTTGCCTTGTGATTAACGCTCTAATGTATTGGTATATATAGATTTGTCAAAAATATAATTATTGATAAAATGAAAACGACCAACCTAATGAAACTATTATTTGTTACGCTATTTGGATTACTAAGTAACTCCATTGTAATGGCTCAAATCGGTAATATACAAGGCGCCATATCCGATGAAAATGGGATTTACGTTCCTGGTGCAAATGTTGTGATTTCCTCCTTGAATAAGGGGGCAATATCTAATTTTGATGGGAGGTTTACCTTAGTAGGTATTCCCGAAGGAGTCTATACATTAAAAATTTCTTATTTAGGATATGCAGATATTGAAAAAGAAGCTATTGTCACTGCTGGTAGGACTACCTTCATTTCTTTATTTGTAGTGCCGGAAAATTTAGAACTAGATGAAGTTCAAATAACAGCTTACGGTCTTAGTGGGCAGTCTAAAGCATTGAATACCCAACGCTCAAATATGAACATTACCAATGTAGTATCTACAGATCAAATTGGTAAGTTTCCAGATGCTAATGTTGGTGATGCATTAAAACGTATACCAGGTATTACTATGCAGGTTGATCAGGGAGAGGCAAGGAATATTATTGTTCGTGGTCTTGCCCCTCAGTTGAACTCTGTGACCTTGAATGGCAGTCGTATTCCTTCTGCTGAAGGTGATAATAGAAATGTTCAAATGGATTTAATTCCTTCGGATATGATTCAAACTATAGAAGTGAGCAAGGCAGTAACCCCTGATATGGATGGTGATGCCTTGGGCGGATCCGTGAATTTAATAACCCGTTCCTCTCCTCAAAATTTTAGAATTTCTGCTACTTTAGGATCAGGTTTAAGCTTTATTAATGACAAGCCTACTTATAATATGGGTTTTTTAGTTGGTGATCGTTCCAAGAATAGAAAATTTGGTTGGATGTTAGGTACATCTTATAATAATGTTGATTTTGGGTCTGATAATGTTGAGGCCGAGTGGGTAAACAAGGGGGAGAGCCCGTTGACAGGAGAAGATATAGAGGTGAGTCCTTTTGTGGAAGAATCTGATGTAAGAACCTATCATGTTCAACGTATTCGAAGAAGCTTCTCTGCTAACTTTGATTATGCTTTTAACACCAATAATACGGTATTCCTAAAGACTATGTATAATTGGAGGGATGATAGGGAAAACAGGTTTAGACTGCGATATAGAAAAATGGAACCTTTATTTGCAGATGGTACAGAGAACGTTATAGGTTATCAAGGTGAAATTCGCAGACAAACCAAAGGTGGTATAGATAATGACCGAAACAAAAACCGTAGATTAGAAGATCAGCGTATGCAAAATTATAGTTTTGGTGGTAATCATCTGTTCGGGAGCTTAAAAATGGATTGGATGGCATCTTACGCAAAAGCATCTGAAGAGCGTTTGAATGAACGCTATGCAGAATACGAATTAGGGGACGCCATTCCTATTTCGGCAAATTTATCTAATCCCAGGTATCCTTCATTTAAACCAGTCAATATTTCTGATGCTACATTGTTAAACTTTGAACTGAAAGAGTTTACCGAAGAAAATAAATATACGGATGAAGAAGATATAAATGCATTTTTGAATTTTAAACTTCCTGCAAATATTTTTGGTGCTGGTGATGGATTTATAAAGTTTGGAGGAAGATATAAGTCTAAAAGTAAAGTTCGGAATAATGACTTTTTCGAATACGAACCTACAGGAAATGGTTTTAATACTTTGGCAGATGTTGAGACAGCAGATTTAACCAATTCTAATTTTTTGGCTGGTAATCAATATGTAGCAGGGCAATTTCTTTCTAAAGAATTTTTGGGAGAGCTTAATTTTTTAAATAGTACCACTTTTGATAAAAGCTCAGTAGAAGACGAGTATTTGGCAGGTAACTATGATGTTGAAGAAGAGGTGTTTGCTGCTTATTTTATGCTTGATCAAAAACTTTCCGAAAAATTTTCTATGCTCGCTGGGTTAAGAATTGAAAGTACTAAGGTAAATAGTTTGGGAAATGAGGTTGTGTTTAATGATGAAGGTGATTTTGATAGTTTTAATAAAGTCAAAGATGAGAGCTCATATATTAATTTGATGCCTGGAGTGCATTTTAAATATAACCCTAGTAAAAATACAGTATTACGTTTTGCTTGGACTAATACTATTGCTAGACCTAACTATGTAGATTTGGTCCCTTTTAGGAATGTAATAAATGAGGATGAAGAAGTGGAGACGGGAAGCCCTGATTTAGATCCAACTACTTCAATGAATTTTGATGTTATCGCCGAGCATTATTTTAAATCTGTGGGTATTATTTCAGGAGGATTTTTTTATAAAAATATCAATGACTTTATCTACCCTTCTTTATCAACAGATGTAGCTACTGGTTATGATCTAAAAAAACCTTTAAATGGGGATAACGCTTCCATATTCGGTGCTGAATTTGCATTCCAAAGAAAATTAGATTTCCTTCCTGGGTTAGCGAGGAATTTAAGCCTTTATTTAAACTATACATGGCTTACATCTTCAACAAATGGTATTCGTAATGAAGATAAAGTTAGGAATGATGTTGATTTACCAGGTACTGCGCCAAATATGTTCAACGCTTCTTTGGGCTATGCGGATAAGAAATTCAGCTTACGTTTATCTGCAAACTATTCAGATGCTTATATTGATGAATTAGGGAGTAGTACCTTTGAAGATAGATATTACGATAAGCAGGTATTTGTTGATTTGAGTGCTTCCTATACTATAAATAAAAACCTTCGTATATACGCAGATTTGAACAATATAACCAATCAGCCTTTGCGTTACTACCAAGGTGTTAGTGAGCGTACACAACAAATTGAGTTTTATGAAAAGCGCTTGACCTTTGGTCTAAAGTATGATCTGTTTAAGAAGAAATAATAAAAGTTTATTACGAAACTGCCTTTCTTTTTGGAAAGGCAGTTTAATTTAAAACATATAAAAATGAAAAAGCTAATATACTTAATATGCATACTTGTGGTAACCATATCTTGTAACCAAAGTAAATTACCTGCGATTGAACCAGATGTTATTACGGAATTTACTGTCAATGATACCGATGACCCAGCAATATGGGTAAACCCAATGGATCCATCTAAAAGCATTGTTTTTGGTACAGATAAAGAAACGAATGGATCTATTTATGCTTTTGATTTAGATGGCAAGATTATCGAACAAAAGACCATCCGTAATATAGCACGTCCTAATAATGTTGACGTAGAATATGGGTTTAAATTAAATGACTCAACAGTTACAGATATTTTGGTGTTTACGGAGCGAGAAAAACAGCAAATTAGAATGTTTTCAGTGCCAGACATGAAGCCTTTAGATGGTGGTGGTTTTCCGGTTTTTAAAGATGAAAAGTTGCAAATTAATAGACTTCCGATGGGAGTAAGTTTGTACAAATCGCCTATAGACTCTACAGTCTATGCTATAGTGGGGCGTAAGAATGGACCATCTGATGGATATCTATACCAATATATGCTAAAGGCAGATAGTATAAATGTAAAAGCAACTTTAGTTCGAAAATTTGGATCGTTTAGTGGTCAAAAAGAGATTGAGGCGATTGCTGTTGATGATGAGAAAGGATTTGTTTACTATTCGGATGAAGGTGTTTGCATAAAGAAATATTACGCAGAACCTAGTATGGATACTAAGGAAATTTCTTGTTTTGGAGGAGAATACTTTATGGAAGATATAGAAGGAATTTCCATAGCAACCTATCCAAGAGGTAAGGGGTACTTAATAGTTTCAAATCAGCAACAAGGGGAGTTTAATATTTTTTCTAGGAAGGATAACTCTTTTATTAAGGCTGTGAATTTAACTACTCTCGAAACAGATGGTTGTGAGGTAGTAACGGTTCCATTAAATACAACTTTTTCTAAAGGTCTTTTTGTTGCTATGAATGATGAAAAGAACTTTTATTTTTACAATTTAGAAAAGCTAGGGTTGTAAAATGTACTATTCATGTTGCAATAAGGATTACAGCAGCATTCTTTTCATCCTTTTTTAGTATATAAAAAAGATATAGCAGAAAGCCTGATACTTTAGCAATTGCTCCAAAAAACAAAACCCTCGCAATATATTGCAAGGGTTTTTTTAGTATTGTAAAATATAGGGATTAATACCTGTAATATTCGGGCTTAAAAGGTCCTTTTACGGTAACGCCGATATACTCTGCTTGATCTTCTCTTAATTCCGTAAGTTCTACGCCTATTTTAGCCAAGTGTAATTTAGCAACCTTTTCATCTAAATGTTTAGGTAGCATGTATACTTCATTCTTATAGGCATCTCTATTGGTCCATAACTCTAACTGTGCTAGAGTTTGGTTGGTAAAAGAGTTACTCATAACAAAACTAGGGTGCCCTGTTGCACAACCTAGGTTTACTAAACGTCCTTCAGCAAGAAGAATAATATCTTTTCCGTCGATGGTATATTTATCTACTTGTGGTTTAATCTCTACTTTAGAGCTTCCATGATTTTTGTTTAACCAAGTCATGTCAATTTCATTATCAAAATGACCAATATTACAAACTACGGTTTTATCTTTCATAGCTTCAAAATGCTGCCCTTGAATAATGTCTTTGTTACCTGTAGTAGTAATTATGATATCTGCATTAGCAACAACAGTTTCTAGGCGTTTTACCTCAAAACCATCCATTGCAGCTTGTAGTGCGCAGATTGGGTCAATCTCTGTTACCGTAACAATAGAACCTGCGCCTTTAAAAGAAGCAGCAGAACCTTTGCCAACATCTCCATAACCACAAACAACCACACGTTTACCGGCTAACATAAGGTCTGTAGCACGTCTTATTGCATCTACAGCACTTTCGCGACAACCATATTTGTTGTCGAACTTAGATTTGGTGACAGAATCGTTAATATTAATAGCAGGCATAGGTAGTGTGCCATTTTTCATTCTTTCGTATAAACGGTGAACACCAGTAGTTGTTTCTTCACTTAAACCATTAATGCCAGCAGCTAGTTCTGGGTATTTATCTAAAACCATATTGGTTAAGTCGCCGCCATCATCTAAAATAAGATTAAGAGGTTTTTTGTCTTCACCAAAAAATAAAGTTTGCTCAATACACCATTCAAACTCTTCTTCATTCATACCTTTCCAAGCATAAACAGGAACTCCTGTTGCTGCAATTGCTGCTGCTGCTTGATCTTGTGTAGAAAATATATTACAAGAGCTCCAGGTTACATCTGCACCCAAGGATACAAGTGTTTCAATAAGTACTGCAGTTTGTATTGTCATATGCAAACAACCTGCAATTCTAGCTCCTTTAAGGGGCTGTTGGTTTTTGTACTCTTCTCTTAATGCCATTAAGCCTGGCATTTCTGCTTCCGCTAATTCGATTTCTTTTCTACCCCATTCAGCTAGGGAAATATCTTTTACCTTATAAGGCACATAAGAAGTAGTTTTGGTGCTCATATTCTTTTTATTTTTTACTTTCGTTACTAGGCATGGATATGCCGTTTATCAAACGCAAATGTACAAATAACTTAAATAAAAGGATGCCTCTTTATAAGACATTAGAAGTAAATTCATCGACGGTAGTTTATGTTTGGAAGATTCAGGAGTCTGAGAATGAGCTGTCTAGAAATATTGTTCTTACGGAAAATAGTGTTCGTAGACTTAAAGGAATGAAATCTGAAATACATAGAAAGGGATTTCTAAGTATTAGGCATTTAATGGCTGAGGCAGGTTATTTAGATACGGACATGTATTATGATGTAATGGGGAAGCCTCATTTAAAGGATGGAAATAAAATATCGATAACACATTCTAACCATTTTACGGGTATTATTGTAAGTAAAGATATTGAGGTAGGTATAGATATAGAAAAGCATAGAGATAAAATTTTAAGAATAGCATATAAATTTACCCCAATAGAAGAATATAAAACTATAGCCAATACGGGGGCTTTAGTTCGTAAGCTTACTGTAGTTTGGGGTTGCAAGGAGTCTTTGTATAAAATTTATGCACAAGAAGGGTTAAGTTTTTTAAACCATATAATAATAAATGATTTCGATTTAATAGAAGGTATAACCACAGGAGAAATAGTGTATTCTGGAGTACGTACAAAATATGAAATCACGTTTTTAGAATTCGAGGAATTCACATGCGTATTTGCATTAAAAGAATAACACATTTTTTTCTCTATATAGAAGTGTTATTAAAGGAGAATAGGTATTTTTATGATAAAAAAGGAATATGAATATTTCTGTAGAATTAACGTTTTCGCCTTTGCAGGATGATTATGAGTTGCATATTATTAATTTCATAAAAAAAGTAAGAAGTTCTGGTTTAACGGTATTAGAAAATCCGTTGAGTACGCAAGTATATGGGGGTTATGATACGGTTATGAAGGTGTTATTTGTAGACATAAAAGAAGCTTTTGAAATGATGGAGAAAGGTTTGTTGCATATGAAAATAGTAAAATCGGATCGAAGCGAGTATGAACCAAATTTTTGATTTTTTTATTGCACCCTATGAGGGTAGGGCTCTGTCTTTAATTATTTTAGAAACCGCAGCTTTCTTTTTTGGAATAGCCAGTGTGGTTTATGCTAAAAGAGAGGATATTATGGTATACCCTACGGGGTTAGTTGCAACAGTATTAACAACCTATATTTTCTTTTTAGATGGACTTTTTGGAGATATGATGATGAACTTTTACTTTTCCTTAATGAGTATATACGGTTGGTGGAATTGGTTGCGTATAAAAGGAGGTAAGGAAAAAATAGTTCAAATTTCAACTAACACTAGTAAAGAAAAAAGTATAGGCTTAGGAATGTTCTTTTTAACCATGCTTGTAACCTATGGGGTTTATAAAGGTTTTGGAGCAACGATTGAAATATCTAATTATATAGATATTTTTACGTCTGGAGTCTTTTTTACAGCGATGTGGTATATGGCCAATAAGAAAATAGAAAACTGGGTTTTATGGATTTTTGCAGACATAATAACCGTTCCTCTCTATGCTTATAGAGGTTGGGGTATGTTCTCGTTACAATATTTAATATTTACAATTTTAGCTATACAAGGCTATATAGAATGGAAGAAAAGTTTAAACAAGAACCTTCAGACGTTATAAAGATAGTCTTATTTGGTCCCGAGTCTACGGGTAAAACTACGCTGTCAGAACAATTAGCAAGATATTATAATACTGTTTGGGTACCCGAGTATGCTCGAGAATATTTGCAGAATAAATGGAATGAAGAGAGAAAAACGTGCGAGCCTTCTGATTTATTGCCCATTGCTGAAGGGCAAATGAGGCTAGAAAATAACCTTACTAAAAAGGCTTCAGAAGTTTTAATATGCGATACAGATTTATTAGAAACTAAGGTCTATTCTGAAGCCTACTATATTGGGTATTGTGATTCTATTTTAGAAAAGTATGCTCTAGAAAATACCTATGCTATTTATTTTTTAACGTATATAGATATTCCTTGGGAAAAAGATGACCTTAGAGATAAGCCAAACGATAGAGAAAAAATGTTTTTATATTTTAAAGAAACTCTCGAAAAATATAACCGAAAATTTATTACTTTAAAGGGGGATAAAAAAGAGCGTCTTTCAACGGCAATACAACATATAGATAAATTATTAAAAAAATGATGCAATTAACTGATAATGATATAACTCAATTAGAAAAAAAAGGAATTTCAAAAGAGAAAGTTAGAGATCAGATTGAAACTTTTAAAGAAGGGATACCATTTGTAGATTTAGAAAAGGCCGCAATTGTAGGGGATGGAATTTATAAATTTTCTGAAAAAGATGAAAATTCATTAATTAAATATTACGACTCTTTTCCTAAAGAATTGGCTGTGTTAAAATTTGTTCCAGCTTCAGGAGCAGCTTCTAGAATGTTTAAGGTATTGTTTAATTTTCTAGATTCTTATGACCCTAAAAAAGAATCTTTTCAGGATTATGTTAAGAGGACTGGAGATAAAGATATGCTCATATTCGCTAATGGTGTAGCAAATTTTCCATTCTATGAAAAGGTAAAGGAGGCAATAAAGGGCCAAACAAATAATGAAAATGAAGAACTTTATTTTTTTGTAAAACAATTACTGTCCGAAGAGGGCTTTAATTATGGATTCTTTCCAAAAGGACTCCTTCCGTTTCATGATTATGCAGATTTTGCAGCAACCCCTTTCGAAGAGCATTTAAAAGAGAGTGCTATGTATGCACAAACGAAAGGTAAGGCAAAATTGCATTTTACAATTTCGGAACAACATAAAGAAATGTTTTTGTCGGAATATGAAGCCATAAAAGACCGTGTTACTACAGCTACAGAAATAAGCTATGCTATAGATTACTCGTATCAAAAATCTGCAACAGATACTTTAGCGGTAGATATGGATAACAAACCTTTTAGAAACTCGGACGGTTCCTTATTATTTAGACCTGGAGGACATGGAGCTTTAATTGAAAATCTTAATGAGCAAGAAGCAGATATTATTTTTGTAAAAAATATTGATAATGTTGTTGTTCCTAAACACGTAGAAGAGCTGGCTAGTAGTAAAAAAATACTTTCTGGTGTTCTTTTACAGGTGCAACAGAAAGCTTTTAAATATGCAGAATTTTTAGAAAATAATTCTCCTAACGAAGAAGATATATTGAAAATTAAAAAATTCTTGGAGGATAGGTTAAATGTAAGATTCCTTGATACTTTTAATACGTATACAATTAAGGAGAAAACAAGAATTTTAGAAGATAAAATTAATAGACCAATACGTATATGCGGAATGGTTAAGAATGAGGGAGAACCAGGAGGTGGCCCTTTTTGGATTAGAGATACATCTGGAAGAACTTCATTACAGATTGTAGAATCTGCGCAAATAGATATGAAAAATGAGAAACAAGCATCTATTTTAAAAAATGCAACTCATTTTAATCCTGTAGATTTAGTGTGTGGGGTGCAAAATTATAAAGGAGAAAAGTTTAATCTATTAAATTATGTAGATTCTAAACAAGGATTTATTACCGAAAAAACAAAAGAAGGGAGAGAGCTAAAAGCATTAGAGTTGCCAGGCCTATGGAATGGAGCGATGGCGTATTGGAATACTATATTCGTTGAGGTTCCTTTGCTAACTTTTAACCCTGTGAAAACGGTAAATGATTTGCTTAAACCATCACATCAAGTATAAATTATTAAATAAGAAAAAAGAAAAAGCTGCATTTGCAGCTTTTTTTTTGCTTAAAAAGTGACCTTTTAAAAAAGGTAGTGTCTTAATATATGTAGAGCAAGTTATTCAAGACTTTTTTAAGCCAAACTAAAATGATTACAACAGTATTTGCAATAGTCGGAACCGTAACGTTTGTTACCTCCCTTTGCGTAATAGCCGCAATTTATTGGGAGAGAGATGAAGATTTGTATAAAGAACAAACAAATAAGTAATGAAAGAGTTTGGTAAATCTGTCGTTTTGGGAGTATTAACAATATTGGTTTGGATTCTAGCCAGTATAGAACTAAATACTTCAAAACATATAGAGAAAGATTTTAAGGTTATAGAAAACGATAAAAAAATAGAAAATCCTTTTTAGAAACACTAACCATTGACTATAAGGATACAACCAATTAATAAAGTTACAATGAGGTAGTTCCCCCTTTTTTTTTACTACTATTAATTTTTTACCAAAAGAGCTTTCATATAGAGTTTGAGTTAGTTATTGAGTATGATATTTATTTTTTTGGTTGGTTGTTAAGGGCTGCTTCGGCAGCCTTTTTTTATGTGTTTTTTGAAAAAGTTATTTTTTCTATTTTTTCTATGATAAATTAAATTGCAGTATTACATTTGCGGCATCTCAAAGGGGTGCTTACAATAGTAGGCTGAGATTATACCCAATGAACCTGGGCAGATAATGCTGCCAAGGGATGCGTTGAATATTATTTGGACTTATCCAAGAGGTGCATAGTGTACCAATAAATCAATTAAAAATTAGAATAATAGCCCCTTTTATTCGTAACTAATGTATTACGAATGAAAACTATTTTCACAACATTGGCAGTTTTTTGCCTAATTATGGGCATATCTGCCCAAGAACAACAAACAGATTCTTTAGAAGGAAAAAAGGTGATTCTCGATGAGGTTTTTGTATCCGCAGTAAGGGTAACCAAAGAGTCTCCTGTAACTTTTTCTAATTTAACTAAAGAAGACCTTAAGTCTAGAAATTTAGGGCAAGATATTCCTATTTTAATGAACTTTTTGCCATCTGTAGTAACCACATCAGATGCTGGTGCTGGTGTTGGTTATACTGGGATTAGGGTAAGGGGTAGTGATGCTACTAGGGTAAATGTTACTATAAACGGTATACCCTATAATGATGCGGAATCTCAAGGTACTTTTTGGGTAAACATGCCAGATTTTGCATCATCAGTCGAGAGTTTACAATTACAGCGAGGAGTGGGTACATCTACGAATGGGTCTGGTGCTTTTGGTGCTAGTTTAAATATTTTAACAGATGCTGTTTCAGAAGATACCTATGGGCAAATTTCGTCTTCTGTAGGTAGCTTTAATACTTTTAAAAATAGTATTAAATTTAGCACTGGATTGTTAAATAACCATATAGAAATATCTGGTAGATTATCAAAAATAACCTCGGATGGTTATGTCGACAGGGCATCTTCTGATTTAAAATCTTATTTTTTACAAGCGGCTTATGTGGATGAAAATACGCGTATAAAGGCATTGTCTTTTGGAGGCCATGAAATAACATATCAATCTTGGTATGGTGTAGATGCCGAAACATTAAAAACGGATAGAACAGCAAATGTTTATACCTATGAAAACCAGGTTGATAATTTTAAACAAGACCATTTTCAATTTCATTGGAATCAAAAGTATAATACCAAATGGTCTTCTAATTTAGGATTAAATTACACTAAGGGAAGAGGGTATTTTGAGGAATTTAAAGAAGAAGAAGATTTTGAAGATTATGATTTTCAACCAATCATTGTTGCTACGGATACTATAAAAACAACAGATTTGGTTAGAAGGCGTTGGCTAACTCCTGATTTTTATGTTGTAAACGCGAATGCTAATTTTAAGGAAGAAAAGATAAATTTAATTTTTGGAGGGTCATATAGTCTATATGATTCAAATCATTTTGGAGAAGTAATTTGGGCTCAGAATGCTGGAGGGTCTTCTATAGGAGATCATTATTATGATGGTACAGGAAAGAAAACAGATGCAAGTTTCTTTACAAAAGCAACATATAAAATAAGCCCAAAATTAATCGCGTATGGCGATATTCAAGCTCGATTTGTAAATTATAAGACAACTGGAATAACGTCTAAAAGAAAACCATTAGTTTTAGATGAATATTATACGTTTTTTAACCCCAAGGGTGGTTTAACATATAAAATGGATAAGAATAATAGTTTATACGGTTCTTTTGCCGTAGCGCAAAGAGAGCCTAATAGAGGGGATTTTAAAGGA
>NZ_JADGES010000064.1 GCF_016744255.1 Maribacter sp. | reverse complement strand
TACATCGAATCCAGAAGCATAGTTTCCAGTCAGGGTTACATCAAAAGTAGCAGTTACGCCAACGCCTTCGGTAACTATTACATCTGTTTGGATAATAGATAATCCTTCTGTACCTGTACTATTATTATCTGTAATAGTACCCAAGCCAATATTATCTGTAAAAGTAGCTATTCCACCAGTATGACTAAGGTTTACATTAAATGTTTCCTCTGCTTCTATGATACTGTCATCAATAGCTGCAACATTAAATGTTATTGAGGTTGTATTTGCAGTTAAGGTTACAGTTGAAGGACCAGAGTAATCGCTATTAATAGTGGTAATATTAGCATATGCTAAGTCTACAATGATATCTTGAGAAATTGCATGAGATGCTGTAATTGTAAAAGTGATATTGTTTCCTTCAATCGCTGATGCATCATTAATACTTAATTCAGGTGTAACTAATAAAATAGCTTTATTCGTAATAGTATCTGGGGAACATAAATTTTCGCTATCCGTTCCTATCAATTGATATTCATAAGAAGTGTAACTCCCCGTAACATTGGTTAATGTTAAAGTGGTAGTGGTAGCTCCTGAATAAATACCACTATTGGTTACATTGTTCCAAGTAGAACCTTCATCTGTACTAACTTGCCATTGATACGTTAAGCCTGTTCCAGAAAAAGTTCCAGAAAAAGAAGTGGTACCGTTATTGGTAACTATAGTATTTGCTGGGTGTGTTGTAACGCTAATCACTTGGTTTGGTGTTACCACACGAGTATTTGTTCCTGTATAACCTCCTTGGCTAGTTACTAGACCATTAAGGTCTACTGTTACAGGAGAATTTCCTAAAATACTGTCACTATCTGGGTCTGTATGGCCTGCCTCTATAGTATCTGGGCAAGTATCATTATCACTATCCAAATCTAAATAATCAGGGATAGTATCGCTATCACTATTTTGAGTTCTATTTGCATTAATTTTTACAGCAAAGTCATCAAATGCTATATAATCTCTAACGGGGTCATCGTCTATAACACCATAAAAATATACACGTACGGTATACGTAGTAGTTGTGTTTATCGAAAAGGGTTTAATTTCTAAATTATATTTAAAGAAGTCTGTAGCATTGGGTAAAACCTCTTCATGTCTCATATCACTTGCTAAAAGACTATAGGTAGAAAAACCATCAGCAGAAATAGCTACAGATGCAAAGTATGTATCTCCGGTATCATCACTAGAACCACTTCCGAATAAGTTAGACCCTATATCAGATATATATAAATCAGACAATCCATTGGCTGTAGTAAACGAATACTCTAGGTAGTCATTATTAGCAAAAGCTTCATCAAAATTTATAGCGTTAGCATTTCTTATTCTTAGACTTGTACTATTAATTTCTTTCGTTAAACTACCATGGATAGTTTCATCGGTATAACTAGTAATTAACCAATCCTCAATTTTGGGATTGTCGTTGTCTAAACCATTTTCATCAGAACTATCATTATGAGACCACATTAATCTGTGATTTACGGTGTCTAAAGATTCATTAACGTCTAGTATACCGTCATTATCATCATCTAAATCAAAAGTAGGGTTGTATCCGTCGCCATCCGTATCACAAGAGGGGTCTATTAAACGAACATCATATTGTGTTGCTACTTCACTTGTGTTTGGGCAACCATCCCCATCAATATCTGTATCGCAAGAATCGTATATACCATCAAAATCTTGATCGGTATCTATAATGGTAATGGTTTGTGTATATGTGTTACTAGTTCTTCCACATGCATCTGTAAAAGTAAATGTATTAGTATAAGTCCCAGTAGAAGGGCAACTAGCAGAAGGGATAAAAGAGCCCGAATTCTCATTTAGAGTAAAATTACAATACTGTGTTGCTGGCTCTAAATTTTGAGCAGCTGTTAATCCTGCATTATCCGATAGATATACGGTTCTATTTAATTCAGATGCATTAGAACTCCAGTTAACCTGGTTGGGTCTATTTATATCTATACTAGTAGGGTCATAGTTACCCATGCCACAAACATCTGTTGTTCCAGAGCTGTTTGTAGTTCTAGATGCCGTATTAATAACTCCATTAAATGTAGCAGTAGCTTGAATTTGAAAATTAGCAGAACAAGCCGTTTCTAAAAAATAACAGGAATTTTTTATTTGAATATTAAAGTCTATGTTATACTGTGGATCATTACTATCTGTCATACCATCTGCTACAAAAAATTGCAGTTCTCTTGTTGTACTATTATAAGAATAGGTTACTCCAGAAGGTAAAGAAGGGGCGCCAACAAATTCAACTTCATTAGGTAAGAACGTGGAAAATTGTAAATTTTCAATATCATCATTACCAGAATTTTCAATAGAAAGGGTTAAAGGTACTGTGTCTTCCGCATTATAATTGGTAGCAGCAGAAGAAGTTGTAAAGTTAAGAGCACCTAAACTAGGCTCATAAATTTCCACACTTAAGCCTAATAAGTATAAACCATAGGTTTCTTGATCCGAAGTCATGCGGATTGTAGAAGAAGTTTGGTTGTTATTTATTAATTTGTTTCCGCTATTTTTTAACGGAAATAAACCAGCATCAAAACCTAAAGTATTTGTACTTGCGGGATTTCTATTCGTGTATGGTGATTGATTTACGGTAATTTTACTGTTAAAAAAATTATCACCATCTCTTTCATTAGTGGATATGGGAGTCCAGGTTCCATCGGTATCAAAAATCTCTAAAGCATCTCCTACAATCCCTCTGTCTCCTTCTAAAGCACCTATTGTAATATTAGCATTTACGGGTCCATTGGGAACAGTAAGAAAACCATTAAAGTCTACTCCAAAAGAGTTGTTAGTAGCTGTTACATGCGCATATCCATCAAATAAAGTAATATTACGCCCTTGTAATTCTGGACTTTCATAAATAAATACTATTTGCCATCCAGCAGCAGTACCTGTATTATTACTAATATGGGATTGTAAAACACCTTCTGTGGCTTTTACGTTGGCTACTTGGAATTTCCCATATGGATTAATAAGGCCTTGTACTTGGCTAGATATGTCTTTAAAACATACATATGGGTCATTAACAAAATGTTCTGCCCTTCCGTCATATATAATTTGATCCGCTGTTATAGTACTATAAGAACTAGACCCTGGAAGCATAAGCTTAACTTGATTAAAGCTCCAACTCTCTTCAGAACCGCCATTACCTGTTGATGCATCATATTCTTTATTTGCTGCAGACCAATATAGAAAGGCATGCTTAAAAGTAAGACAAGAACTAGAAACAGATGGGTTAATCAAATTAGCACTACTAGAATTAAAAGTGGTATTGTCCGAGTCTATATCAACATAAACAGTTGTAAAATCATTATTATCATCTCCGTTATTATAGTTGCCAGTTGCAGTTGTAGATAGCATATTATTAGCAACCATGGTTACATCCCCATTTACGGTACCTGAAAATCGAGGAGTAAAGGTTGTTTTTAATTGCGCATTTGCTGAAAATGAAACAACAGCAATTGCAACAAGTAAAAGATTTTTAATGAATTTTGTGTTTAAAGTAAATTTGCACATAGGCATATTATTAAATTAAAAATCTATTTGTTAATTCAGTTTGCTTAAAATAGTTGCAGACTAAATTTGCAATAGTTTAGGTTTAGTTAGGTTTCGAAAAATCAGTATATAATTTTGCGAACTCAAATAACGGTTAGAGTATTATTATATTGTTTGTTTACTAGTCTAGGTAAAGGCATTAATCGACAAAAAACAAAGAGGTCGATAAACCGATATTTTTATCGGATGACTATATTTAATTTAACAGTGTAGTTTGTCGATGAAAGGTTAAAAAACCTCTTTGTAATAGAGGTTGTGTTACGACGAAAAGTAAAAAAATAATGATTTACAAGTCTTATAATTAAAGTTTAAACTTAAATTAAGTGAAGATTTTTATGTAATTATATGTAGGAATAATACTATTTATATTATCTTTTTTAAGATAAGGTTACTGTGGTATTTGTTACATTTTTTTTACTTTTTAAAATTATCTGCTCTTAAAACATAGAAATTATGTATTTCCTTATGATTTAAGAGGCAATTTATATTTTAGTATTTTTGTGGGTAACTTCAAAAATAATCATTCAAAATTTATGTCTTATTCTCATAAAAAAATCGCGATAATTGGATCCGGTTTAGTAGGCTCCTTATTAGCTATATATTTAAAAAAGTTTGGACATGAAATCACGGTCTTTGATAGACGGCCAGATATTAGGAAAGTAAAATTTTCAGGGAGATCTATTAATCTAGCAATGAGTAATAGAGGATGGAATGCCTTACGAGAAGTTGGCGTTGAAGAAGAAATAAAAAAAATTGCAATACCGCTGAATAAAAGAGCTTTACATGTTATAGGTAAGCCGTTGTACTATCAGAATTATGGGAAGGAAAATGAGGCCATATGGTCTATTTCTAGAGGTGTTCTAAACCGTAAAATGATAGATTTAGCGGAAGAATCTGGTGTGGTCTTTAAGTTTGAAGAGAAAGTTTGGGATGTTGATTTGCCAACAGCCCGTTTATTTACTGGCGATACAGAAAAGGGAGAGTGGAAAGAGTATAAATACGATTTAATTTTTGGGTGTGACGGTGCTTTTTCACGGGTTCGTCATAAAATGCAAAGAAGAAGCCGTTTTGACTATTCTCAAGATTTTATCGATGTAGGATATAAAGAACTTACTATTTTACCCCATGCGGATGGTAGCCACAAATTAGATAAAAACTCTTTTCATATTTGGCCAAGAGGAAATTTTATGTTTATTGCTATGCCTAATTTAGATGGTAGTTTTACATGTACTCTATTTATGCCTTTTGAAGGAGAAGTTTCTTTTGAAAAAGTAAAAACTAGAGAGGATGCTAAAGAATTTTTTGCCACGTATTTCCCTAATGTTATGGCAGATATAGAAAATTTAGCGGAGGATTTCTTTAAAAACCCAACTAGTGCTATGGTGACGATGAAATGTTACCCTTGGACGTATTGGGATAAAGTGGCATTGGTTGGTGATTCGGCCCATGCTATTGTACCTTTTTATGGTCAAGGTATGAATGCAGGTTTTGAAGATATTTTTGTTTTAAATAGCTTAATTAAAGAATACTCAGACGACTGGGAAATTATATTTAAAAAGTATCAAGAGAGTAGAAAAGAGAACGCAGATGCGATAGCGGAACTTAGTTATAGGAATTTTATTGAAATGAGTAAAAAAACTGCAGACCCTAAGTTTCTATTGCAAAAAAAAATAGAGAAACATTTCGCATCTCAGCATCCAGATAAATGGATGCCAGTTTATTCTAGAGTAACGTTTTCGGATAAACCATACGCTGAGGCTTTGGCATATGGCGACATGCAAGAGTCTATTATGAAACAGATAATGAAGATGCCAGATATTGAAAATAGATGGGATAGTATTTTTGTAGAAAATAAAATACTAGAACTTCTGGGTTGATAGTGAAAGTATAAAGCATAAAAAAACCATCTATATAGATGGTTTTTTTATGCTTTATAAAATAATGTGTCTTATAATTTAGCAAACAATTTAGACATTTTCACAGCCTCTTCCTCTGCTAAAACAGGGTCTACTAATATTCTACCACTGTGCTCATCTGTAATTATTTTTTTACGAGAAGCAATTTCTACCTGTACCTGAGGTGGAATGGTAAAGAAAGAACCTCCAGAAGCACCTCTTTCAATAGGAACAACTGCTAAGCCATTTTTTACATTACTTCTAATACGAGCGTATGCTTTTACTAAACGCTCTTCAATTTTACCTTGGTATTTTTCAGATTCTAGTAAAAGCGCTTTTTCTTCTTTCTCAGTTTCTGCTAAAATTGCATTTAGCTCCCCTTTTTTATGCTTAAGATGCGTATCTCTTTGAGATAAACGTTCTTTGGCTCCAGAAATAACTTCTTTCTTTTGTTCTATCTGAACTTTGAATTCTTTAATGTTCTTTTCAGCTAATTGAATTTCTAATTCTTGAAATTCTAATTCTTTACTGATAGAATTAAATTCTCTACTGTTACGAACATTTTTTTGCTGCTCCGTATATTTTTTAATTAAAGTTTTTGCTTCTTCAATTATATTTTTCTTTGCGCCAATTTCAAAATTGATAGTCTCAACATCTGTTTTTAACTTATCCAATCTTGTTTTAAGACCCAGAACGTCGTCTGCCAAATCTTCAACCTCTAATGGTAATTCTCCACGAACATTACGAATCTCATCAACTCTAGAATCAATTAATTGCAAATCATACAATGCTCTTAACTTATCTTCTACCGTAGCTTCTGCTTTTTTTGCCATAATTTATAAATACTTGATTGGATTTGTTATACTTTCCGATAAATGGATTGCAAAATTAGGGATTTTTTTCGTAAGATAATCAACTAAAAGGTTTTTTGTAAACTGCTCAGTTTCATAGTGTCCAATGTCAGCAATCACAATTTTATTTTCAGCTTGGTAAAATTCATGGTATTTTATATCGGATGAGATAAAAATTTGAGCTCCAGATTGCTTAGCTGCTTTGATAGCAAAAGCGCCACTACCGCCCAAAACAGCAACCTTAGAAACCTTTTTATTAAATAATTTTGTATGTCTAACACAAGATACATTCATCCTGTTTTTTAGGGTATTTAAAAACTCTAGTTCGTTCATAGGTTCATCTAGTTCCCCTATCATACCCATTCCAATATTTGGATTGGTATTCTCCAAAGTAGTAATTTCATAGGCTACTTCTTCGTATGGGTGGTTGTTAAATAGTGCTTTTAATACCGCTTTTTCTTTAGATTTAGAGAAAGTAATATGTATTTGAGTTTCCTTTTCAAGATGTACTTCGCCAATCTCTCCTATACTAGGGTTCGCATTTTCATTGGCTTTATAGCTGCCAATTCCTTCATTAGAAAAACTGCAATTGCTGTAGTTTCCAATATTTCCAGCTCCTGCATTATATAAAACTTCTTTTAATTGGTTTGCTGCTTTTAAAGGGGCATAGGTAGTCAGCTTTTTTATAGAACCTTTTTGAGGTATTAAAATTTTAGTGTTAGATAAACCTAAAACCTCGCATATTTTAGCATTTACACCAGCATTATTATTGTCTAGCGCCGTGTGCATGCTGTATATCGCTATATTATTTTGTATCGCCTTTATCGCTACTCTTTCTACATAGTTGGCGCCAGTTATTTTTTTTAAACCTCCAAAAACAATAGGATGAAAGCTAACTATAAGGTTGCAATTTTTATCTATAGCTTCATCAATTACATTTTCTAATGTATCTAGGGTAACCAAAACACCAGTAACTTTTTGCTTAGAGTCTCCTATAAGTAGACCTACATTATCAAAATCCTCAGCATAATCAAGAGGAGTAAACTCTTCTAGTATATTTGTAACGTCTTTAACAATCATTTTCATGGGATTATATGGTTATCAAAGATAAAATATTATACTTTCGTTCTAATGCAACTGTTCAGAAAAATACTCTTTCCTGTTTCTTTTATTTATGCTTTGGTAGTATATATAAGAAATTGGCTTTTTGATATGCAAATATTAAAATCTAAATCTTACAAAACACCTATTGTTTGTGTTGGCAACTTAAGTGCTGGTGGTACAGGGAAAACCCCAATGGTAGAAACTATAATCTCTTTGTTTAAAGAGGATTGTAAAGTCGCAGTTTTGAGTAGGGGATATGGGCGTAAGTCCAAGGGTTATATCTTAGCAAATAAAGAGAGTAGCGTTGAAGAATTAGGAGATGAGCCTTATCAAATCTGGTCTAAGTTTCCAGAAATTGCATTGGTAGTAGATGCAGATAGACAAAACGGGATAGAGAATTTAGAAAAAGAAGAAAACCCTGATGTTATTATTTTAGATGATGGTTTTCAGCATAGAAAGGTACAAGCAGGTTATTCCGTATTATTAACGGCATACAACAATTTATATTCGGAAGATTGGTATTTGCCTACAGGAGATTTAAGGGATAGTAAGAAGGAGGCTAGGCGGGCAAATATAATAGTCGTTACAAAGTGCCCTGAGGATTTGGCTATGGATATCCAAAAGGGTATAATTAAAAAATTGAAAGTTAAACCAAATCAAAAAGTACTCTTTACCTATATAGGATATAAAGACGTCATAGCCGAAAATGGTAATATTATTCCTTTAGAGTCTTTACAAAATAAGGAGGTTACCTTGGTTACAGGTATTGCAGATGCGACCCCTTTAGTTTCTTATTTGGAGCAAAAAGAAATTTTATTTAGTCATCTAAATTATAGGGATCATCATTTCTTCTCGGAGGCTGAAATTAAATTAATACAATCTAAAGAATGTATTCTTACTACAGAGAAAGACTATGTTAGGTTAAAAGACAGCGTAGCTAACCTTATGTATATAAAGGTGGAACATTCTTTTTTAAATGCTGGTGAAAAGGTTTTTGAACAGGAACTAAAGTCTTATATATTTAGCAACTAAGAATTGCCAATATTTTTATCAAAGATGTTTTCTCCTATTTTTTGATAAAATACTTCTGGTTTAAATGGTTTGGTAACCACATCATTACAGCCAGCGGCATAAAAGCTTTCTAAACTGTCATCTAGAGAAATAGCAGTTAGTGCTATAATAGGAGTCTTTGTATCAAACTTTCGTATTCTAATGGTTGCCTCTTCGCCACTAATGCCTGGCATATGAATGTCCATTAATATAGCGTCGTACTCATTGTTTTTAGCTAGTTCAACAGCATCTAATCCATTACTAGCAATATCACTGGTAATCTCTTTTTTGGTTAACATTTTCTTGGTGATAACCTGGTTTATTTTGTTGTCTTCCACAATCATTAAATGAAGACCTTTGAACTCATAATCTTTTTCGGTAATCTCAAAAGAGATTTCATCGATCATTGCGTCTTT
Source organism: Maribacter sp. (assembly GCF_016744255.1). Taxonomy (GTDB): domain Bacteria; phylum Bacteroidota; class Bacteroidia; order Flavobacteriales; family Flavobacteriaceae; genus Maribacter_B. The sequence goes on along the minus strand of NZ_JADGES010000064.1, from coordinate 11,322 downwards.
AGATTTTGCTACAATCTCAAAAAAGAAAGAACTACCATTACCTAATTCACTTTCTAACTGAATTTTACTATTAAATAATCCTAAAAGACTTTTTACAATAGTTAATCCAAGACCTGTGCCGCCATATTCTCTATTTATTTGTATAGATCCTTGCTCAAAACCTTCAAAGATACTTTCTTGCATTTCTTTGGATATTCCTATACCGTTGTCTTCTACTTCAAAATACAAAGTTACATCATCGTCCACTTTTTTTAATAGCTTGGCAATAACCTTAACTTCTCCATCTTTGGTGAATTTTAAAGCATTACCTACTAAATTCATAAAAATTTGAGAAAGTTTAATAGGGTCACTCATTAAATGACCAGGGATATTTTCGTCGTATTGTAGTGTAATTTTTGTATTTCTTTCTTTTGCACTTTGTTGTAGAGAATCTATAACCTCTTTTATTACCTTTTTAAGGTTAAACTGCATATTTAATGGCTCTAATTTATCTGCATCAATTTTATTAATTTGTAAGATGTCATTAATAAAATTTAGTAGATAATCGCCAGAAAATTTTAATGCTTTTAGGTGTTCTTTTTGATTTTCACTTGGATTTTCGTCCAGAAGTAAATGCGTGAGTCCTGTTACGGCATAAAGAGGTGTTCGTAGTTCGTGACTTACAGTAGATAGGAAGTTTGTTTTGGCTTCCATAGCCTGCACGGCACCATCTCTTGCAGCTTGTAATTCTTTGTTTTTGGTTTGTAATAAATCGTTGGTTTTTAGTTTTATTTGGTTATTTCTGTATAAGGATACAGCTAATAGAGAAATAATAATTAGAAATGCGGAAGTTAAAACTGCAGTGATTTCGGATCTGTTTGCAGATTCATTTAATTCTTCATTAACAGTTTCTAATCTATTAATTTCAGATGTTTTAAATTCATCTCTAATTTTATCAGCCGTCTTTTGCTCGGTTTTTAGTTTGTCAATATTAAAAATAGAGTCTTTTATAAGAAGTATTTTTCTGCTTTGTTGTAACGCAAGATTGTATTCTTCTTTTTTTTCATAAGCCATTGTTAATAATTTATGGCTTTCAAGAATTTCAATATTAAAACTATTCTGTTGGGCAAGCTTTAATGCTTCTTCTCCATGATTTGCACTTTCTTTAAATTTATCTGTTTTAAGATGCAATTCGGAAAGTCCTAAATGCGCTTTAGTCGCTAAATACTCTTTTTCAAAAATGTCAGTGTTTATGACTAAAGAATTAAAGTTTTTAGAGGCATTTTCATATTTTTCTAAATTTAAATATATGTTGCCCTCTGTTAATAGTATGTTATTAAAGAAGTTGCGGTCGTTGTTTAGTTGCTTAGCTTCATTAAGCATAAAAATTGCTTGAAAATTTTTATTATTCCTAAACAATAAAATAGCCTCTATATATTTATGTATTGCATCTCCGTATGGATATTCAATATCTTTTAATAAAACTTCTGCTCTATCCCAGTAGAAAAGAGTGTTTTCTTCATTATCTAATTTTAAGTATAGTTGTGCAAATTTGTGATAGCTGTCTAGTAAAGATTTTACATCTTCGTTTTTTTCTGCTAAATCAGACGCTTTGTTTAAAGCTTCTAAAGCTAGATCTATTTTATTTTGATTCTTAAAATTTCTAGCTAAGTTGAAATAGTCTTCTACACTTTTTTTTGGAAGAGAATCTTGCGAATAGGTAAAGAAGCTCATTAGAAGAGCAGCTATTAGTATCGCAATATTTTTTGTCTTTCTGTATGTAAAAAGAATTTTCAAATGTAATTTTTACTAATTAATATATTAATAAGATCAATAAGTCTGCTGCTATAACCTGTTTCATTATCATACCAGCCAATTATTTTTACCATTTTACCGATAACTGAAGTCATCTGGGAATCAAACGTGCAAGAATAAGAACTATTGTTTATATCTATAGATACTATGGGGTCTTTTGTAAAAAACAATATATTTTTTAGCTCATTATTAGCTGCTTTTTCAAAAGTATCATTAATTTCTTTAATTGTTGTAGGTTTTTTAACATTAAAAGTAATGTCTGTAAGCGAACCATTAGGAACGGGAACACGAATTCCACAACCACCAATAACGTCTTTAAGTTCTGGAAATATTCTTGTAAGTGCTTTAGCTGCCCCAGTAGTAGTGGGTATTATGGACTGGCCAGCTGCTCTTGCTCTTCTTAAATCTCTATGAGGTTGATCATGTAAACTTTGGTCACTAGTGTAAGAATGGATAGTGGTTATATAGGCTTGTTCAATACCGCATAAATCATTAATTACCTTAATCATGGGGGCAGCATTATTTGTGGTGCAAGATGCATTAGAAATAATATTGTCATTTATAGTAAGGGTATTTTCATTTATACCACAGACTATCATTTTAATGTTATCCTCTATAGGAGGTACCGATAATATTACCTTTTTTGCCCCATTAACTAAATGGTAATTTAAATCTTTTTCGTATTTAAATTTACCACTAGATTCTATTACAATATCTACCTTCTGGGATTTCCAATCTATTTTTTTTGGATGGTCTTCATTAAAAAGAGCTATTTTTTTGTCACCAACAATAATGTGCTCATCATCATAACTTATTTCGTTGTTGTATACTCCATGTATGCTGTCATATTTTAATAAGTGAGATAAGGTTTTGCTATCGGCTAAATCGTTAATAGCTACTACTTGTATATGGTTTTGTTTACTAAGGAGCCGAAAAAGAGTTCTTCCTATTCTTCCAAAACCATTAATACCTATGTTTACTTTGTTCATGAGGAAATATCAGAGTTGAAGTGTGGTAAGAACTTATTAAAGGGTTAGTTTATGTGTTTATGTGCTTTGTACGAAGATCTTACTAGTGCACCACTTTCCACATGTCTGAATCCCATTTTTAATCCAATTTCTTCGTATTTTTTAAATTGTTCTGGAAGAATAAAATGTTGTACGGGTAAATGTTTTTTTGAGGGTTGTAAATATTGTCCTATAGTAATAATATCTACATTGGCGTTCCTTAGGTCTTCCATTGTTTGAAGAACTTCCTCTTCTAATTCTCCAAGACCTAACATGATACCAGACTTTGTTCTTTTTATACCATTTTCTTTTAAATAACGCAAAACCTCTAAGCTTCTTTCGTATTTAGCTTGTATCCTAACCTCTCTAGTTAACCTTTTTACAGTTTCCATGTTATGTGATACCACTTCTGGATTAACTTCTATGATACGGTCTAAATGTCTTTCTATGCCTTGAAAATCAGGTATTAATGTTTCAAGAGTAGTCGTTGGGTTCATTCTACGTATGGCCCTAACTGTTTCGGCCCATATGATAGATCCCATATCTTTAATATCGTCCCTATCTACAGAGGTTATAACCGCATGTTTTATACTCATTAGTTTTATAGAACGAGCAACTTTTTCTGGTTCCGCCCAATCTACATCTTCTGGTCTACCAGTTTTTACACCACAGAAACCGCAGGATCTAGTACAGATGTTTCCTAAAATCATAAAAGTTGCGGTGCCTTCTCCCCAGCATTCGCCCATATTAGGGCAGCTCCCAGAAGTACAGATCGTATTTAATTCATACTTATCAACTAAACTTCTTAGTTGTGTGTATTTTTTACCAGTAGGTAGTTTTACACGTAACCATTTTGGCTTTCCTTTCGGTGGTTTTACGTGTTCTAAGGAATCTGTACTCATAGCTAAATTTTAATCAAATATACAAACTAATTAAAGGATCTTTCGCAGTTATAAGAAGACCAATTTTATAAGTGAAATGTTATTTTTTTTGCTGTTTAAAAATTTGGTTATTTACTACCGCTTATTACTTCTGCTAGTAATTTTTTTGCGCGTAATAATTTTACTTTAACATTATTCATTGGTTCGTTTAGTTGCTCTGCAATAGCCGCATAACTAAGTTCATTGAAATATCTAAGGTTAATTACCTCTTGATAATGCGGTTTCAATTTTTTAATATGCATTAAAAGGGTGGCTAAGTTTTGTTCCGTAATAAGCCTATCTTCGGCAGAAGGAGCATCATCTAAAGCTTTTTTAAAAGCTTCATTGTTATCGTGCGGATCCAGAATATCTTTTTTTCTTTTTCGTAAAAGATCTACATGGATATTTTTAGAAATAGTAATTAACCATGTTTTAAACTTATAAGAGTTATCATAAGTATGTAATTTATCAAAAGCTTTGGAAAAGGTTTGTACTGTTATATCCTCAGCATCACTTTCATTTTCTGTTCTTTTTAATTGAAAACCATAGACATCATTCCAAAATGTATCTAGCAATTTACTGTAAGCAATCTGGTTTCCCAATTTTGCTTTTTCTATGGTATTAAGGATAGCTTGTTTGTTTTCCAAAACAGGGAACTTAGAAAATTACAATTATTTTTTACATCTAAAACTACTGCAACTCTGCAGTAGTATCTTTTTTACAATCTTGTTCACTAGGAAGTTTACCGCACATGCCGCAAGCTTCTCCTTCTTTATTTAAAAAGGGACTTTGGCTTGCACAAGTACCTGCAAATTTGCCGTCTTTTTTAGCCCATATCTTAATGGCAATTCCTGCAACAGCAATGGAAAGAAGACCTATAGTAAGTAGTATCAACTTCATAATAAAATTTTCAACAAAGATATAAAAATAAAGCCCCAAAAAGGGGCTTTAAGGATACTTTATATATGTCGGTTTTAAAACGCAATATTCGCAACTATTTTATTGACGGTAGGACTTACATTTCCTCCTTTTGGTTCAATAGTAATGTAACTAACAGCGTTGTCTGCATAAGGAAGAGCTGTAAGGTTGTCTTTGTTTCCTGCTTCTTCTATAATTCCTAGGTTTACCATTTTTCCATTAACTTCTGCCCACATCTGAAAACATTGATTTTCTGGCAATTCAGGAAGTTTACTCACATTTATATAGGAAAGTTTTTTCACAGGATTAATGTAAGCTATAGCTTTAAGGTCTTTAGCCATTTTATTACCCCTTACATTGTATTTTTTAGTTTGCGGATTGTTAAGCACAATAAATTGGTTTCTAACGTCCTCTAATTGTTGCCTCATATCTGCTTCTAATGTTTTTATTTTATTAGAAACAATAGTATTTTCTTGTTGTAAGTTTTGATTTTGGTTCCAGAAAAAATAGGAAGCACTAGCAAACATACAAGCAACAACACTTGCTGCAATAGCATATCTAAAGAATTTTTTACGACCAGAGTGTTCTGATTTAATTCTGGAAAGAATTTTTTCCTTTAATCCTTCTGGAGTTTTGATAGCGTGTAGCTTGGCAAAATTTTCTAGATTGTCTTGGAGCTCGTTATACGTATCTCTTACGGGAGGATACATTGCAATGTAACGTTCTACCTGTAGAGACTCCATCTCATTAGTAGTGCCTAGTAGATATTTTTCTAGTAGGTCTGAGTCTAAGAATATTTTTATTTTTTCTTTCATTATAACACATTTAAAACAAACGTAAGTAAGATAATGGCGGGGTCATATATTTTTTTTAATTCACGTAATCCTATTTTTAATCTAGATTTAATGGTTCCCAAAGGAATATCCAGTTCATCGCTGGCTTCTTGTTGGGTCATTCCTTGAAAGAATAAGGCTTCTAAAACAATTTGGTACTTGCCTTCAATCTTATCTAAATTATCACGGACGTCCATGAATTCTGGTTTTATACTATCTACGCCTAAATTATATACGTCAGAAACATCCATTTGGATTTCTTTATCCGTTTTTGTGTTAACGCTTCTTAATTTATCAATAGCAGTATTTCTTGTAATTCTAAATAACCATGTAAATAATTTGGCTTTGGAAGAATCATAAGTATCTGCTTTTTTCCAAATTTTCACAAAACTTTCTTGTACTACATCTTGTGCTAAATTGTCGTTACGTACTACTTTATGTGCAACACCATATAGGGTGTCGCCATAATGTTCATACAAAAGGGAGATAGCCTTATCATTGCGCTCTTGTAAAAGTTCTACGATATGTTTTTCAAGTAGTGTGCTCATAATAAATGATAGGGTATAAAGAAAATCGACTGCAAAGGCATCCAATATATTCTTTTCTACCGTATATCCTTTAAACGCTAAATTATTAAATTGATTGTTAAGGCAGGCGTTATGTTAAAAATAATAATAGTATAAATGTGCGATTGGTTATTGCACATTTAATTTTGGTTGGTTTGGTATAACCCTCGTAAGTTAATTACGGGGGTTATCTTATTATATTAACTTCAGGAGAAATAGCTATTCCAAATTTATTCTTTACTTCTGAAATAATAGTATGTGCTACATTTAATATTTCTTGCCCAGTAGCCTTTCCATAGTTCACTAGCACTAGAGCTTGCTTTTTATGCACACCAGCATCTCCAAAGCGCTTACCTTTAAAACCACTTTGTTCAATAAGCCAGCCAGCGGGTATTTTAAATAATGTATTGCTAATTTTATAAAATGGAGCCTCTGGATGTGTAGAGTTAAAAATAAGAAACTCTTCTTTAGAGATTATAGGGTTTTTAAAAAAGCTACCGCTGTTTCCTATTTTTTTAGGGTCTGGCAATTTACTTTGCCTTATGGCAATTACCGCATTAGAAATGTCTTTAATACTTGGGTTTTTTATATTATTTTTAAGTAATTCTTCTTCGATAGAACCGTAAGAGGTATTTAAGTTGTGGTTGGTTTTGGTTAGTTTTAAATTTACAGATGTAATAACATATTTTCCTTTTCCTTTATTTTTAAAATAAGAATCTCGGTACCCAAATTCACATGCTTCTTTATCAAAAGATTGCATTTCTAAAGTGGTGGTATTTAGCCCTTCGCAACTTACAAAATGATCTTTTAACTCTACACCATAGGCGCCAATGTTCTGAATGGGCGCTGTTCCTGTTTTCCCAGGAATTAAAGACATATTTTCTAGACCTCCATAATTATTTTTTAGGGTCCAAAGAATCATTTCATGCCAATTTTCACCTGCCATTACTTTTATAACAACATGGTTGTTGTCTTCTTCTATTATGGATATGCCTTTTAAATTAATGTGTATTACAAGAGCATCCACATCTTTTGTAAGCAATAAGTTGCTGCCTCCACTAATTACAAATTTATCGGGGTGTTCTTTTAAAGAAAAAGCTTCTTTTAGCTCCTCTATATTAGAAACTTCACAGAAATATTTTGCATTAGCAGATATGCCAAAAGTATTGTAGGGTTGTAAAGATATGTTTTGTAAAACCTGCATTAACCTATATAGCTTTTAAGAGCTTCTTTTAGTATAGTAACCGCTCTTTTTAAACTATCTTGATCTAGTACGTATGCAATTCTAATTTGGTTTTGCCCTAAACCTTTAGTTGCATAAAAACCTGCGGCAGGGGCAACCATTACAGTTTCGCCTTTATATCTAAAATCTTCTAATAGCCATTGTGCAAAATCATCTGCATTTTTTACAGGTAGTTCGGCAATACAATAAAAAGCACCGTTGGGTACGCCAACTTTAACGCCATCAATTTTTTTCAATTCTTCTATTAGCGTATTTCTTCTTTCTAGGTACTCTTCTTTTACGTCGTCAAAATAACTTTGTGGTGTGTCTAATGCAGCTTCACTGGCTATTTGAGCATATGTAGGAGGCGACAGTCTGGCTTGAGCAAATTTAAGAGCAGTTGTAATAACCTCTTTGTTTTTAGAAACTAAGTAGCCTATTCTTGCCCCACACATGCTGTAACGTTTAGAGACCGAGTCAATAACTATGGCATTCTCTTCTAAACCAGCTTCTTGTAGAATAGAATAGTGCTCTGTGTTGTCATAAGTGAATTCTCTGTAGACTTCATCAGCAACTAAAAAGAGATTGTGTTTTTTTACAATTGCCGCTAATTTTTGAATTTCTTCCTTACTATACAAATAACCAGTAGGGTTTCCTGGGTTGCAAATTAATATAGCCTTTGTTCTAGGGGTAATTAATTTTTCAAAATCCTCTATAGGAGGTAAAGCAAAATTATCTTCTATTCTTGAAACAACAGGGACTACTTTTACTCCTGCTGCAGTGGCAAACCCATTATAATTTGCGTAGAAAGGTTCCGGAATTATAATTTCATCATCAAAATCGGCAATACTTCCCATAGTAAATGAAAGTGCCTCAGAACCTCCTGTTGTAACAATAATGTCTGTAGAATCTATAACAATAGAATGTTTTAAATAATACTTTGCAATTTTTTCTCTAAAAACCTCGGATCCTTCTGTTCGGCTATAAGCGATTACACTTAAATCGTTGTTTTTTACTGCATCTAGTGCAATTTGAGGTGTCTTTATATCTGGTTGACCAATGTTTAAATGGATGACTTTAGCACCATTTTTTTTTGCTTTTTCAGCAAAAGGAACCAGTTTACGTATAGGGGATTCGGGCATAGAAATCCCTTTCTGAGAAATGTTCGGCATCTGTAATAAATTTTAGGCAAAAATGAGAAAACATAATAAATTAAACAATGATAAGAAGATTTATTTCGCCTATCATTTTTTGTTAAAGTCTTAGGTGGTTTGTAATTAATACGATAGCTTTAAAGGAGGTAATACGTTAAAACAAAGTAAGTTGAAAAAAGTATTCACATTTTTGATAATACTCTTATTGTTCTGTCCTTTTTCGGGTATAGGGCAAAATTTTGAATTACCCAAAGGGCAAAAATTTCAAAAAGTAAAATTTAAATTAATTAATAACCTAATCATTATGCCTATCGAGGTTAATGGTACAGAGTTATCTTTTATATTAGATTCTGGAGTAGGGAAGCCTATTTTGTTTAACGTATCTGATCAAGATTCTATTCAAATTAACAATGTTTCCGAAATTACAATTAGAGGTTTAGGGGAAAGTGAGCCTATAAAAGCATTAAGCTCAAAGAAGAATTTTTTTAAAGTTGGGGAAGTAAGGAATGTAGATCAGGATTTGTTTGTTGTAATGGATAAGAGTTTAAATTTTTCACCTAGCCTGGGTATTCCTGTTCATGGTATAATTGGTTATCAGTTGTTTAGAGATTTTGTTGTAGATATTAATTATGGAAAGCAAGTTATTAAGTTTTATAATCCGTATGACTATAAATTAAAAAACGCAAGAAAGGCAGAGGTATTACCCTTGAAGATTAGAGAAAAGAAAGCTTATGTAAATGCCAAGATACATATGAATGGAAAAGATGATTTATCTGTAAGGATGTTAGTAGATACTGGTAGTAGTGATGCTATATGGCTTTTTGAAAATCAAAACATTGGTGTTCCGGAAAAGAACTATGAAGATTTTTTAGGTAAAGGGCTAGGTGGTAATATTTTTGGCAAGCGTACTAAAGTAAACACTATATCTTTAGGAAGGTTTTCTTTAAAAGATGCTAAAGCTGCATTCCCAGATATGAAAACCTTTAATAATATTAAAAACTTAGGAAATAGAAATGGTAGTGTTGGGGGAGAGGTTTTGAAACGTTTTAATATTGTGTTCGACTATAAAAATGAAAGGATGATTATTAGAAAGAATAGTAACTTTAGTAAGCCGTTTCATTATAACTTAAGTGGCTTAGAATTGCAGCATGATGGCGTTCGGTATGTTTCTGAAAGCTTAACAAAGTCTAATGGAGTTCTTAAAAGTGACGATTCTAACACTTTTGGAAATGTTCAAATTTTATTAGAAAATTCAACAAGGTTGAGTTTAGTTCCAGAAATAGTAGTTTCTGCAATTAGAGCAGGTAGCCCTGCTGAATCGGCAGGTTTGCAAGAAGGGGATGTTATTTTAGCAGTCAATGGAAAAAGAGTGTATAGTTACAAACTTCAAGAAATAATGCACATGCTAAACCAAAAAGAAGGAAAAAGAATTCAGTTACTTATAGAAAGGTATAACCAAGATGTACTTTTTAGTTTTGTTTTAAAAAACCTGTTTAAATAGAAGTAACGTTACAGATTTGATGGAAAAAAGCGAAAGCTCGGTATTTACCGAGCTTTCGCTTTTTTTTAGATAATAAAAGAAATTACATCGTTCCGTTATTTGGGTCCTTTACTTCTCCTTTAATCTTAAGAACTTTTGTAGGTGTATCTGCATTAGATAAAACGGTTATGGCTTTTCTAATAGGGCCTACTCTTTTTGTATCGTATTTTACAGAAATTTTTCCTTTTTTTCCTGGTAAAACTGGTTCTTTGTCGTAAGATGGGATAGTACATCCACAACTAGAGGTTACTTTACTTAATACTAAAGGAGCTGTTCCCGTATTAGTAAATTCAAAAACACGAACACCGTCCGCACCTTTGACCACTTCACCATAATCAACAGTTTCAGCGATAAACTCAATTTTTGCTCCAGTTTCCTGAGCTGTTAGGCTAAATCCTAATAATCCTACAAATAATACAAGTACTATTTTTTTCATAATTTTTTGTTTTGGGTATAAATCAAAATTAAATCTTTTCAGATGAACCTCCAAAATTCTTTTGTTATACTCTAACGTTACTTATTTTTGTTTCGTATTTAAAAAACATCTAATAGATATAATTTAACATATCTTTTAATGTTACTTTTTTTATACATCAAATTAACATTTCAAAAACTGTACCAAAAAATGGAAATTCCATCAAAATATGATCCGCAATCAGTAGAAAGTCACTGGTATGATTATTGGATGAAAAATAATTTTTTTCATTCTACCCCTGACGACAGAGAACCTTACACCATAGTAATTCCGCCACCTAATGTTACGGGGATACTACATATGGGGCATATGCTAAATAATACCATTCAAGATGTGCTTATTCGTAGAGCAAGGTTAATGGGTAAAAATGCTTGTTGGGTCCCAGGTACAGATCATGCATCTATAGCAACAGAAGCAAAGGTAGTTGCTAAGTTAAAAGAACAAGGAATTAATAAAGCAGACCTTAGTAGAGAAGATTTTTTAAAACATGCTTGGGATTGGACAGACGAATATGGGGGAGTTATTCTAGATCAGCTTAAAAAGTTAGGTTGTTCTTGTGATTGGGAACGTACCAAATTTACTTTGGATGATGATATGTCTGCTTCTGTAATTAAAGTTTTTGTAGATCTATTCAATAAAGGAAAAATTTATAAGGGAAACCGAATGGTAAATTGGGATCCAGAAGCAAAAACTACCCTTTCCGATGAAGAAGTAATTTATGAAGAAAAGCAAGGGCTATTATATTATTTGTCTTACGCTATTGAAGGGACCGATGAAAAAGTTACCATAGCTACGACAAGACCAGAAACTATCTTGGGAGATAGTGCCATTTGTATTAACCCTAAGGATGAACGTTTTACTCATCTAAAAGGAAAAAAGGCTATTGTTCCTTT
>NZ_JADGES010000161.1 GCF_016744255.1 Maribacter sp. | reverse complement strand
GTTTTTAAACATCATCAAAATCAATCTTTAAAGTAGGTGTCGTTGGGTGTGCTTGGCAAGCAAGAATTAATCCTTCTTCAATTTCGCCATCTGTTAAAATCTGATTCTTTACCATTTCAGCCTTTCCTTCTGTAACACGAGCAATACAGCTACTACATACACCGCCTTGGCAAGAGTAAGGAGCATCAATATTTTCTTTAAGAATGGCATCTAAAACAATCTCGGACTTGTTCATAGCTAAAGAAAATTCTTCATCATCGACAACCACAGTTACTTGGGTTTTACCATTTGCATCTGTAGATATAGGAAGTTCTTCTTTAATTTCTGTACTAGTAAAAAGTTCAAAATGAATTTTATCTTTAGGAACTTCGTTTTCCTCTAAAGTGTTGCTTGCTAAAGTAATTAAAGACTCTGGTCCGCAAAGGTAATAGTCGTCAAAAGAGACATCTTTATGCTTATTTTTTAAGGCATAGTTTATGGTAGAAACATCAATTCTTCCAAAAAGAGAGTTTTCTTCTTTGGTTTGGCTATTGGTAAAATACACAAAGAATCTGTTGGCATATTCTAACTGTAATTTCATTAAATCGGTATAAAACATAGTTTCTTTGTACGATTTGTTACCGTAAACCAGAACAAATTTACTATCTGCATTACTATCTAATACCGTTTTAGCAATACTCATAATAGGAGTAATACCACTACCTGCAGCAATAGCCGCAATATTTTTTACAGAAGAAGTAGCATTAAAAACAAAACGCCCTTCTGGAGGCATAACTTCTAAAACATCCCCTTCTTTAAGTTTGGTATTTGCATAATCGGAGAACCCGCCGGCATCTACTTTTTTAATACCTATAGTAATAGAGTCACTTTTTGGAGAAGAACTTATGGAATAAGCTCTACGTAATTCTTTTCCTTTTATCTCTTTTTTTATAGTAATGTATTGTCCTGGCACAAAATGAAAAGTCTGCAAAAGGTCTTTAGGAACGCTAAAGGTTATTGCTACAGAACTAGGAGTAAGAGATTTTATTTGTTTTACGGTAAGGGAATGAAAATGAGCCATGCTATACGTTTTATAATAATGCAAAATTAAGCAAAGCAGGGAGTTTACTGAAGTAGAAAGTTAAAAATATATACATAAGATTATTATGCATAATAATCTTATGTATATATTTGAGGGGGCACTTAATTTAAAAACGCCTTCTCTTTAGGAAGGTTAGGATGAGAAAATGGGAAACTCAAAATTGTATAAAGGTAGTTTAAATACGATTATTCTAAAGCTATTAGAAGAACAAGGAAAAATGTATGGTTATGAGATTACGCAAAAAGTAAAAGCACTAACTAAAGGGGAACTTAACATAACAGAAGGTGCTCTTTATCCTGCATTACACAAATTAGAGGCAGAGGGTTTGTTAGATGTGGAGGTAGCAAAAGTGGACAATAGGTTGCGTAAATATTATAAACTAACAGAGGCCGGTGAAAAAGAAACCGTAAACCGTTTGGCAGAACTAGAAGAGTTTATACGTAGTATGCAAAATTTAGTAAACCCTAATTGGAGTATACAATAGAGATTTTATGGCATTAACAGAAAAACAAATTCTAGATATAGAAAGGTATTTAAATTACCATGAATTAAAGCAAATAGACCTTAGGTATGAGGTGCTAGATCATATGGCAAATAGTATAGAATCTTCTATGGAAGAAGGTATTTCGTATGAAGATGCCTTTAATGCAGCACGAGAAAAATGGAAACCGGAGCTTAAGAGTTATTCTTCCTTTTGGTTAGGTTGGGTTTTTGTGGGGCCAAAGATGATGATGAAGAGGAGCATTAATATGGTTAAAGAATTGTACTTAAAAGCTTTTTTTATAGGTGTTTTTGTTACATTAATTTTAGTAAATATTTTTAAATATATTCCCGATCATTTTTTTAATGAAAATTTAGATAGATCAATTGGAATTATTTTAGGGATTCCAATTTTAGTTTCTCTAGGGGGCTTGTATAAAATTAGAATATCTAATGTAAAAACAACCTACCAATATTTCTATAAAACTCAAGGTAGTGGTTATTTGATATTGAATTTTACTCTGATACAAGGTTTATTTAATAACAAACAATATTTTGGATCTGATATGGAATTTTGGGAAATGTTCTTTCCAGTATCTTTATTAGTATGTTATTATTACTTCTTTAAAATTTATAAAAAGCATTTTACTATTGTAAAACAAAAATTAGTAAAGTAATGTAACTAACTCCAGAACAAATACAAAAACTATACGCATTCACTATAAAACATTATGTAGAACATTACGATCTACAAACAGAGTTGGTAGATCATTTAGCTAATGGTATAGAGTTACGGCTTACAGAAAACCCAGGCACAACTTTTAAACAAGCATTGCTTTTAGAATTTAGAAAATTTGGGGTTCATAGTTTTGCAGATGTTATAGAAAAAAGACGCAAAGTTATGTCTATTAAATATTGGAAAATTATTTTTGGTTTTTTTAAATCTTATTTCAGTTTTCCTAAAATACTGGCAACGAGTAGTGCTATTGTAGTTTTGGCACTATTGTTTTGGAATATGCCTACGGGTTCTAAAGCAGAAATTATTAATTGGATTCCTCCTGTTTTAATGTCAATTTTGCTGTGTTTTTTACTTAGAAACAAGTATCAAGATAGAATGACAGTGGCAACAAACACTAAAATGTGGATGTTAAAGGATTAGATAAATATTTTAGGTAATTCTTTTAATGCATTCAACTTAATATTATTACTTATCTCTCGTTTGTTAAGTATAAATTCTATTGTAGAAGGACCTAATTTTTATGCGGACTTTGTAATAGCCGTTGTACTTGTTTGTATCTTACTTTTTGGGTATATAATTGTTAAAATTGCTACCCAAAAAGCCGAAGAATTATTAGCAAAAACTTATCTAGAAAATAAAATGGTATAGCACATTTCTTATCTTAACCTTTGGAAAGCAACCCATTCAAATAAAATAAAGTGCATTTTACCGACCAACGGTATAATAATCGGGTTGTTTTTCTGTTTAAGTTAGGTACGAATACAGATAATCTTGAAGCTTCAACATAAATTTATACTTACAGCAATCATCGCTGGGATAGGATTTAACTCTTGTTCCACGAAAAAAGATGCCTTTCTCAACAGAAATTGGCATGCCTTAAACACCAAATACAATACGCTATATAATGGTAATATTGCTTTTGATGAAGGCAGAGAAACTTTAAATGCTAATTACCAAGACGACTATTGGGAGATTTTACCTGTAGAACGTTTAGAGGTAAGCGGTGAAATTAAGTTAGACTCCGAAGATAACAACCCCAACTTTATAATTGCAGAAGAAAAAGCAACTAAGGCTATTCAGAAGCATAGCATGGATATTAAAGATGTGGAACGAAACCCCCAAACGGATGAAGCATTTTTACTTTTAGGAAAAGCACGGTATTTTGATGAACGCTATATTCCATCATTAGAAGCTTTCAATTATATACTTAAAAAATATCCCGCTAGCGATAAACTTAGCGAAGCTCGTATTTGGAGAGAAAAAGTAAATATTAGATTAGAGAATGAAGACCTTGCCATTAAGAATTTAAAAAACTTAATGAAATATGATAGGTTAGAAGATCAAGAATATGCAGATGCTCGATCTATGATGGCCCAAGCGTATATAAATTTAAATGCTCCAGACACTGCCATTCAGCAATTAAAAATAGCATCGCATTACACCAAAAAAAATCCCGAAAAAGGAAGATACTACTATATTATTGGTCAGTTGTATAACCAAATAGGGCATAAAGATAGTGCCAACTACGCTTTTGATAAGATTATAGATTTAAATAGAAAATCGCCAAGAGTGTATATGATTAATGCGCATCTACAAAAAATTAGAAATACCGAATTAACTGGCGAGAATAAAGAAGAATTATTAGAATATTTAACCGATTTAGAAGAGAGTAGAGAGAACAGACCTTTCTTAGATAAAATTTACCGTCAGATTGCAGAATACCATTTACAAACCGAATCGGATAGTTTGGCTATTGTTTATTTTAATAAATCGCTTCGAAAAACAGAGAATAAGCCTAAGTTGAATGCGTTGAATTATGAGAATTTGG
>NZ_JADGES010000063.1 GCF_016744255.1 Maribacter sp. | reverse complement strand
TTTATCTATCACAATTCCAACGAATAATGATAATGACGCTACGAATGAAATCCAGACTATTACAAAAGTAGGTTCTACGGTAACTTTATCAGATGGCGGCGGAAGTTTCACAGATACAGATACTGATACGCAATTAACAGAGGCAGAAGTAGATACTTATGTTTCTAATAATGGTTATTTAACCTCATTTTCAGAGGTTGATGGAAGTATCACGAATGAGCTTATAACAGCTTTTGGAGTAAACGGGTCTAACCTACGTATTACAGAAGCTGGAACCAATTTTGATGTTCCATTATCTTCATTAGGGACGGATAACCAAACTGCCTCTGAAGTAGACTCAGACACACCTGTAGATGTAGATGGAGATGGTAGTACCGATGATACGGTAGAAGATGTAATTCAAGCGATAGCTCCAATAACATCTAAAGCTGCTAGAATTTTCTATCCACCATCTATTGCTGTAGACGCTTCTTCCACAGGGCCAGGAACCCCAGTAGATTTATATGCACAATATATAGCACAATATGGAACACCTGCCGTAAAGAGTCCTTCGGCTCCAGCAGCCATTCCTACTTATGCAGCTAGTGAATTGTATTATTATATTACATATTATGATACTACCGTATTTTCAGGAGTAGCAGTTAGTAATACAGGAGTAATGACATTTAATGTAGATAATTTACCAGCGGATTATAACTCATTAATCAATGTAGTATTCGTAGTTAAATAATGCATAGAAAAACGGCCCAAATTCAATTGAAAAATAACCTAACATATAAGTCACTCTTCTTAAGTATTGCTTTTGCATTATTAGGAATTGTAGCATCTAATGCCCAATACTTATTACAGGCACCAAGTAGCACAGATGAAAATAATTACAGATGGTACAATGCGTCTGATACAAGTACTGTATTAAGTACCGATTCTTTTTTAGAAGTAACACAACAAGGTATTTATTTCGCAACTTACGATGGAACTATTTGTGGTAAGAACGCAACCGGTTATTTTATAGTAACCAATTGTAATGCTCCGCATAATGAGGTTACTTTAGATGTAACAGCAAACGTACCCACAAATGCAGCTATTAGCTGGAGTCCGCCTTTACCAGGGAATCAAAATAGTCCAACCGTTATAGCAACGCAGACCTATCAAAAGTATACCGCTTTAATTACCAAAGCAGGAAACACTAGTGCATTACCGAATTTTACGGTAGTCTGTATTAATGAGGCAGCTATTTTGGTAGATGATCTAGTTACAACGGATGAAGATCAGTCAGTTTTAGTGCCTATTTATGATAATGACTCCGATTTACCAACAGCAGGCTCTTTAACGATTAGCACACAACCAACTAACGGAACGGTTAGTATTAATGAAAATGGAACACCTAATAATCCTTTGGATGATATAGTAACATACACGCCAAATCCTGATTACAATGGTCTAGATACATTCAATTATACAGTTTGTAATACTTTCGGCGATTGTAGTACGGCAACCGTAGATGTAACGGTACTTCCTATAGTAGATGCTATAGACGATACTATCGCAACAGAAGAAAACACTCCTGTAGATATAGCTGTTTTAGATAATGATAATGATTTACCTACTACAGGAACCCTTACTATAGCAATACCACCAACCAATGGTAATGTCGTAATAAATGATAATGGAACACCAGCAGACCCGTCAGACGATACGGTTACGTATACACCAAATACGGATTATGTAGGTAATGATACTTTCGATTATACGATTTGTGATACTGCAGGAAATTGTAGTACGGCAACCGTTACCGTATTGGTTACCGATGCAACAGACTTAGATGCTGATAATGATGGTATTGTAGATAGTTTTGAAGATTTAAATGTGGATGGTGATAATGATCCAGCTACAAATCCTACCGATTCAGACGGGGATGGTTTTGCAGATTATTTAGATATAGATGCAGATAATGATGGTATACCAGATAATTTAGAAGCACAAACTACAGCAGATTATATTGCTCCAAGCGGATTAGATGCTAATTCTAATGGTTTAGATGATGCGTATGAGCAGAACGGAAACCTTGGGCTAATACCAGAAGATACAGATGGTGATTTACTACCAGATTATGTCGACGAGGATAGTGACAATGATAATGTGCCAGATCGTATAGAAGGTAATGACCATAATCACGACGGTATTCCAGATGTAGTTTATATAGGTTCGGACAAAGATGACGATGGTTTAGATGATGCTTTTGAAGGTAATTCTACAGTTGATTTTGATGTAAATGATGAGTTAGATGATCCTTATAATGACTTACCCAATACAGATAATGATGAAGAGTCAGATTATAGAGATACAGATGATGATGATGACGGCATAGAAACAACGGATGAAGATTTAAATCAAGATGGCAATTACGCTAATGATGATAGTGATGGAGATGGTACTCCTAATTATTTACAGCCAGATTTAATTGTAAATGAAGAAGAAGTAGAGGTCTTTAATGTACTTACTCCAAATGGCGATGGTGTTCACGATGTACTAAAAATCGATGGTTTAGAAAACTTCCCAAACAATACTATTAAGATTTATAATAGATGGGGCGTGCTAGTTTATACTACCAAGGCGTATAATACAGAAGGAAATGTTTTTGATGGAACTTCCACAGGTAGGGTTACAATCAATACAGATAGTAAACTACCAGTAGGTACTTATTTTTACATATTGGATTACGAACAATCAACTGGAAATATGAAATCTCTATCAGGTTACATATACATAAACAGATAAATGGTATTTATGAATAGTATCCGCAAAAAAAGAAATGCTTCTCTTTGGATTGGAAGAGGAATTATAATGGTAACGCTATTGTTTTGTAGTGTTCTTACTGCACAACAAGATGCGCAGTATACGCAGTACATGTATAATACGGTAAGTGTAAACCCAGGTTATGCAGGTTCTAGAGGGCAAGCAAGTGTTGCCGCTTTATATAGAGCGCAATGGTTAGGTTTAGAAGGGGCTCCGACAACAAAGACTTTTAACTTTCATTCTCCAATTGGGTATAGAGGTGTTGGTTTAGGTCTTTCAGCAGTTAAAGATGATATTGGCCCCACTTCTGAAACTAATTTTGATATTGATTTTTCGTATACCATTTGGACATCCAAAGTAGCGAGAATAAGTTTTGGATTAAAAGCAAGCGCCAATTTACTAGATGTTCGTTTTTCAGAATTAAACCAGTTTACAACAGATATAAGTTTACAGCAAAATATAGATAATCGTTTTTCTCCAAATATAGGAGCAGGAGTTTATTACCATACAGACAAGTTTTATTTAGGACTATCGGTTCCAAGATTTTTAGAAACAAATCATTTTGATGAATCTTCCTTATCTACAGCAAAGGAGCAAATGAATTTTTATTTAATAACAGGTTATGTTTGGGATTTAAATCCAAACTTAAAGTTTAAACCTAGCTTACTTACCAAAATGGTACAAGGAGCACCGTTACAAGTAGATTTATCTGCTAACTTTATGTTGAACGACAAGTTTATTATTGGAGGTGCCTATCGATGGGATGCCGCTTTTAGTGGTATGGTAGGCTTCAATATATCTAATAAATTTCTTATCGGATTGGCTTATGATCGTGAAGTAACAGATTTAGGAAACTCATCGTTTAACGATGGTTCTTTCGAAGTTGTTTTTAGATACGATTTTATCCATACCAAAGATCATTTAAAATCTCCCAGATTCTTTTAGTTAATCCTTTGTTTAAAAAAGCACTTTTTTACTAAATATGAAGTAAAGGTGTTATTTTTACATAATGAAGGAAGAAGAAGTAATCTTAGTTAATCATAATGATGAGCAAATTGGTACTATGCCAAAAATGGAAGCTCATGAAAAAGCACTATTACATAGGGCTTTTTCTGTGTTTATTATGAATGATAAAGGAGAAACAATGCTGCAACAAAGAGCAGCTCACAAATACCATTCACCACTTTTATGGACCAATACATGTTGCAGTCACCAAAGAGTAGGGGAAAGCAATATTGCTGCTGGTAAAAGAAGACTCCAAGAGGAAATGGGTTTTGTTGCAGAACTTAAAGAAGTAATTTCTTTTATATATAAAGCACCTTTCGATAATGGATTAACAGAACACGAGTTAGATCATGTAATGATGGGGCAGTATAATGAAACCCCAACCATTAATCCAGATGAAGTAGAAAGCTGGAAATGGATGAAACCAGAAGATGTTAAAAATGATATAGCTTCTAATCCAGAAAAATATACAGTTTGGTTTAAGATTATTTTTGAGAAATTTTACACCACATTAATCAAAATATGAAATAGATATGAAAGTTAAAGTGAGTAGAAAAGCACATTTTAATGCTGCGCACAGGTTGTATAGAAAAGATTGGGACGAGGAAAAAAATAAAGCTGTATTTGGGAGATGTAATAACCCTAACTACCATGGCCATAATTATGAGTTAGTAGTAAGTGTTTATGGAGAGATAGACGAAGAAACTGGTTTTGTAATGGATATGAAAGTATTAAAAAACCTTATCAAAGTAGAGATAGAAGATATTTTAGATCATAAAAACTTAAACATTGAAATCCCCGAATTTGCAGAGCTAAACCCAACAGCAGAAAATATAGCAGTCTATATATGGAGAAAGCTAAGATTGCATATTGATATGAAAAAAGATTTAGAAGTTGTTTTGTATGAAACGCCCAGAAATTACGTCACTTTTTGCGGATAAAGGAACTATGGATAAAGATTAAATACTATTTTGTAGGAAAAAACGTTCAATTTAAACTAAATTAAAGAACAATCGTAATCATGAAATTATACCCTTTAAAATTTAACCCGATATTAAAAGAGCGTCTTTGGGGAGGAACTAAACTTAAAGACGTTTTAGGAAAATCTATTGATAACGATATTACTGGCGAGAGCTGGGAATTATCGGGAGTTCCAGGCGATATTTCCATTGTAGACAATGGAGAATTGGCCGGAGTATCTCTACAGACATTGATTAATGATTATCCAGAAGAATTATTAGGTAAAAGTGTGGTACAACGTTTTGGTAAGGAGTTTCCAATTCTTATTAAATTTATAGATGCTAAACAAGATTTATCTATACAATTACACCCTAATGATGCATTAGCAAAAGAACGACATGATTCTTTCGGAAAAACAGAAATGTGGTATGTAATGGATGCCGATAAGGATGCTAGTTTAATAGTTGGTTTTAATAAAGATGTAACTAAAGAGGAATATAGTAAGAGTCTTGAAGATAATACATTGTTAGATTTATTGAATTATGAGAATGTAAAAGAAGGAGATACCTTTTTTATAAATACAGGAAAGATACACGCTATTGGCGCTGGTGTTTTATTAGCAGAAATACAGCAAACATCTGATGTAACTTATCGTGTTTTTGATTTTAATAGAAAAGATAAAAATGGTAATCTAAGACAATTACATACGGAAATGGCCTTAGATGCTATGGATTATAAGAAGAAGGATGATTTTAAAGTGGATTACCCTACAGAGAATAATCAAATAAATACAATGGTAGATTGCCCTTACTTTAAAACAAATTTTATAGAAATTTCTGAAGATTTAATCCAAGAAGTTACGCAGAGAGATTCCTTTACAATTTATATGTGTGTTGGTGGGCAAGCCGAAATAAGAACAGAGTCTGGTTCTGCAGAAATTAAAAAAGGAGAAACGGTATTGGTACCTGCCAATGCAAATATTATTACACTAAGTGGAGCTAATGCTAAATTGTTAGAAGTAACTATTTAAAGGTATTCTTTTAAAGAGATATTCTAAAACGTTACTTTTGCTAAAAATATATTATAATGGCAAGTGTAAAAGATTTAAAAAAAGATATTAATTACGTTTTAGGAGATATTATTGAAGCAGTTTACATAGTAGAAGCAGCAAATAATAAAACAGATTCTGCAGAAGGAGCAAAAATTATTGATGGAGCTATTGCTACTTTCGATGATTTAATTGCTAAAGTAAATAAAAGAGGTGTTGAAAACAGAAAGGCACATCTTAACACTGTAAAACAAGAATTAGAAGCTAAAGCAAAAGGATTAGTAGAAGAGCTTAATAAGTTGAGCTAGTTTATTAAAAATTTACAAAGCATAAAAAAATCCACCATTGGTGGATTTTTTTTTATGTTCTTATTTTGGTAATTCGTCTAAGTATTTTTTAAGAGCTTTGCCATATTTGGAATTGGAAACATCTTCACTCAAGGAGTTGGAAATAGAGTCTAAATATTTTCTATTTGCATCAGGTACCTCATGTAGCGCAATGTACGGCGCTAGAGTAGAGTTTGTATTGGTAAGGGCAAAGTTAAGGGCATAAGCGTAACTTCTACGTACAGTATTATCACTTAGTCTGCTTACGGAATCTAATTGTACAGAGTCTAAGACAATTTTAGAATTTCGCACATTTTGTACAATTTGAATATTTTTGATGTTGAAATTAGACATCATTTTACGGTATTCCTCGTACTTTTTATTACTTTCAGAACCAGTAATTTTTGCGCCTCTATCAAATGTGTCCCAAGAGGTGTTAATAGTAATTAAACCAGGTTCTCCGAAAAAAATAATTCTATCGTTATAATCGTTATGGTCTGCTTTATTTAAATACAAGTGAAAAATTTCGGGGTTTTCTACTTCGGTATTAAATGTAAAACTACCATTACCATCCACTTCTAAAGAGTCAATAGTAATTAAAGTAGTGTCTTTAAAATTTTGAAGATAGAGCGTTCCTTTTTTAAGACCTTTTACTTTTCCTGCCACGGTCATCGTATTTTGGGTGTCACCACCACAAGAAATTAATAAAAGGAAGAGAGTAAATACAAGTGCTATTTTTTTCATTGAGTAGTTTTATTGCGGCAAATATCTTTATTTTTTTCCATTTGTATGGATAAGATACCAATTAAGGACAAAGTTTTTATTTTTTTATTATAAAGAAGATGCTATTTCCATAAGATAAGCACACAAAAGTGCACCGCCAGTACCAACTACGTAACCAAAAACAGCAAGTAGTACACCAACAGAAGTTAAAGAAGGATGAAATTCTGCAGCTACAACAGGAGCAGATGCAGCACCACCAACATTGGCTTGGCTACCTACGGCTAAGAAAAAATAGGGAGCTCTAATAATTTTAGCTACTAAGATTAGTAATCCGGCATGGATAGCAATCCAGATAAAGCCAATTAAAATAAGCCCTGGATTTTCTAAAACACGCCCTAAATCTACTTTCATACCAATAGTAGCTACAAGTATGTAAATGAACATTCCACCAATTTTACTGGCGCCAGCGCCTTCATAATTTTTAGCTTTTGTAAAGGATAAAGTAATTCCTACAGTGGTTGCAATTACAACCATCCAAAAGAAACTAGAGCCTAGAAAGGATAAAAAGTTAGTAGAATCGGCAACAGCCGATATATTTTCTTTTAAGTAAGAACTTATATGTCCACCAAAGAAATGTGCAGTACCAACAGCTGTAAAAGCCAAACCTAGCATAATCATGTAATCTCCTAAAGTAGGAACACGAGTGATACGATCTGTAAATTCAGTTACTTTAACTTTTAATTTTTCTATAGCTGAAGTATCCGCTTTAAGCCACTTATCAATTTTTTTTGTTTTACCAACTCCCAATAATATTATAGCCATCCATACATTAGCGACAAAAATGTCAACTAGTACCATACCGCCATATTTTTCTGGGGTATACTTAAATATTTCATACATGGCAGCTTGGTTAGCACCACCGCCAATCCAACTTCCGGCAATGGTAGAGAGCCCTCTCCAAATAGCATCAAAATCGTTACCACCAACAGATTCTGGTGAGAAAATAGAGACTATTAATATTGCAATTGGTCCTCCAATTATAATTCCTACGCTACCAGTTAAAAACATAATCAATGCTTTGGATCCTAGATTACTAATAGCTTTTAAATCTATACTTAAAGTCATTAATACTAAGGCTGCAGGTAATAAATACCGACTAGCCATATAGTAGAGTCTAGAACTATGTTTAGTAGCGTTGCCTAATGCATCCACAGTATGCCATTCTTCTGCAACAACACCAAAAGAGGATAGTAAGGCAGGTAGTAAATAACACATTAGAACAGCAGGTATAATGGAATAGAATTTTTTCCAAAAGCCTGTTTTTATAGAAGAGGTATAGAAAATAAATCCTAAGCTTAAAGCGAGTAAACCAAAGACAACAGTATCATCAGTTATAAGTGGTTGGGGTAAAAGTTTTTCGGTCATATAGTAAATAATTAGTCTTTTTTAATATATCTAGTTAAAGAGGTTTTGTCTTACATAATGAGCAACACCATCTTCGGTATTTTTTAAAGTTATATCGTCAGCTATTTTTTTAGTTTCTTCTCGGGCATTACCTACGGCTATACCACAACCAGTATGTTGTAGCATATCTATATCATTATAGTTATCGCCAAAGGATATAATATCATTTAGGGAATTTTTGTCTTTTATTAAATCAGTAATAGCAGAGAGTTTAGATACGGATTTAGGAGAAATTTCAATTAAAGTGTCATTAGAGCGGTAGATGTTAATCTCATTAGATAAAGATTCTTGTAGCTTTTGAAAAGCAATGTCAGCCGTACTTTTTGTTCCCATGAGCATTATTTTATGGGCACCTATATTTCTTAATTTCCAATCTAAAATAGTGTCTTCTGTATTTTTAAAAACGGGTTCTACTTTGGTATGTAGTTTTTCTTTTTGTACCCTTTCTGAATCTAATTCTACATACCATTCATCTTTATAATAGAGCCCAAGTTTTATATTATATTGCTCTGCCACGGTATGAATGTTTTCTAAGCAAGGAGCTGGTATTATTGTAGATGTTATTTCTTTGTCTCCATTTAATATTAAAGCGCCATTATAGCATATAATAGGTTCATGTAGAATTCCCAAATCTTTTTGAATATAGCGCATGGCTTTTGGCATCCTTGCTGATACTAGAATAATTTGCATATGTTTTTTTACTCTCTCTATTTCTTTAATAGTAAATTTAGATACATCACTTTTTGTTGTTAGCAAAGTACCGTCTAAATCGGAGCATAAAATTTTGTATGTCATTCTATATATTTAACCAGTAGGTTAATTTTAAGTTTATAGATCTATTCTTGGGTTCAAAACTGTTTACAAAGTAGTTGTCATTATAGACTATAAACAAATCGGACAAAGGAGCAAAACGCCATTGTAACCTAGAGTTAAAACCTAAATTATCTCTTTGATTGCTATATTGTACTAATGTAGACCAAAAGATAGATTTGCTAAATGTAATATCTATTTTAGGGCTTACAAGCCATATGTCTGCACTAGGGTGTGGGTTTGGGAGTGAAATTTTATCATAGTTTACTAAAAGGGATAAAAAGACTTTGGGTTGAAAACGCATGCTCATTCTACTACGAAAAGAATATCGCTCACCATTAAAAAATTTACCAAGTGTAGTATTTAAAGTATAGGCAAATATTTTTCTTCGATCAGATCCAAATTCTAAATCTATACTGCTATAATGATACCCTACATTTCCTGGAATAGGAATGCTATCATCTGTATATGTAGGGTCAAAATCTTCTGTTAGGAATGTATAACTATTTTTTATTTGTATGTTAACCTTATTCTGGTTATTGTAAGTAGCAGACCAACTTGTCATTATATTGTAGTCGGTATTCTTATAATTTAAAGAAGGGCTCCAAGTTATTTCGGGGAAAATTAGAAAACTATGATTTTGTATTTTTCCTTTGCTGGGCCAAAAAATCCTTTCCATACCAAAAACTCCTTTTACAATATCGTTTCTACGAATAAACCCTAAATCTGACCTAAAGTCTTCTCCAATAGATACCCAATCTGTAAATACGTTATATTTCTTAGAATTATATTGTAAAAACGCTCCTGTAGAGAGATCTTTCCCTTGGTTATTAGGCTCAAAAGACTTGTGAATATAGTATTTACCTGCCCAAGTATTATCAGCAGAAACTAAATTGTAGTCTATACCTATAACTCTATTAAAACGATCTTCTTCGGCTAGAAAATCGTAATTTTTAATAGATTCTCTGTTAATAAGGAATAGTCCAATGTTAGATCTAGAAAATACTTTTTGCTGAAGTGCTAGCATAGCATTATTGTTCGATGGTATTTCGTTTTCTAAATTTTCTTCTGTTTGGAGGTTCATAAAACCAAGTCTAAAATCCTTGTTGATTTTTCCACTTAATCGTAGGCCACCAATGATTTTATTTTCTATGGAGTTATCAGCAGTGTCTTTAGCAATACCAATTCTTCTAGAAAAAAACGGATTTGCATCTCTACCACCACCAAAACTGGAAAATAAATCGCTATTATCTATAAAAAATTGTCTTTTTTCTGGTAGAGAAACTTCGAATCTGGTAAGGTTGGTAATTTGGTCATCTACTTCGACCTGAGAAAAATCAGGGTTTACCGTAACATCTAAGTTCATGCTATTGCCAATCGCTATTTTGGCATCGCCCCCAAATTTTATGTTATTTATTTTGTCGTTGGTTTCAAAATCTTTCTGAGACAATGTGTTTATATAAGGTATAATAGCAAGAGGTGCCCTAGATTTTCCTAAGGGTTTTTCAAAAATCATATCTCCCATATAACCTAAGTTGAATATGTTTTGGTTTTGAGGAATATTAACCCATGTGCTTCTTTCATTAGATTGCGTATCAAATTTATAGCTATTAAAACGCCATTTAGTTTCTCCTTCTTTAAATTTAAATGATGTAAGGGGTATTTTAAATTCGGATGTATAATAGGTATCATATATTTTAGAATCACCTATCCATTTTGCATCCCAAGACATATTAAACCCTCTATTCTCTCTTCCTCCTCCAGATAATAAGCCCTCCCTGCGAACGCCATAAGGGTTAGATCCAAATATAAAAGCGTTGTTACTGTCGTTAAAAGTATCAAATAGCAGTGTTATGTTATCACTATTACCAGCTCTAAAATCTCGTTTTAAACTCTGTATTCTAAAGTTTTTTCCGGCAGTGTTTACTTTAATACCAACATAAAGGTATGCATCATCATACAGCATTTTAATACTAGATTGTTGCCTAGCCTGTATAGAGTCAATAGGAAAATATTCCCAAAATTCAGTAGCCCCTTCTGCTGTTTTCCAGATGGGTTCATCTAAGATTCCATCTGCAATTATAGGTTCTGAAATATGCTTAACGGTAAAAGATTTAGATTGGCTATAAGTCTTTATTGTAATAAAAAACAGAGCAATAATGGCAAGATACTTTGTCATTCTGAGGTTTAATTAGTTGTATCAAATTTAGGATTTTTAAACTAAAGAAGCTTAGAGATTTTAGGAGTCTAAGCAAGTGTTGTAATTACAGG
The DNA here is from genome assembly GCF_016744255.1 of Maribacter sp. GTDB lineage: Bacteria > Bacteroidota > Bacteroidia > Flavobacteriales > Flavobacteriaceae > Maribacter_B. The sequence goes on along the minus strand of NZ_JADGES010000063.1, from coordinate 9,439 downwards.
TGTTAAATATAGAGTCTTCCTCTAAGATTAATATAGTAATAACTATTTTTGAGTAAAGTATTTAATTATGAAAAAAATTACAATTTTACTCTTTTTTATTGTTCAACTTTCTTTTGGGAACTCTATTTTCTGGTCTAAAACTGGGCATAGGGTTATAGGAGATGTAGCACAAGAACATTTATCAAGAAAAGCAAAAAGAGAAATTAATAAATTGTTAGACGGTCAAAGCTTGGCATCTATTTCTAATTTTGGAGATGAAATAAAGGCAGATAAACGCTACAAGGAGTTTAGTGCTTGGCATTATGTAAATTTCCCTACGGACAAAAAATACACGGATGTTAAGCCAAGTAAGTACGGAGATATAATTATAGGAATAGAAAAATGTATTACTATTGTTAAAGATGTAAAAAAAACCAAGGAGGATAGAGCATTTTATTTAAAATTATTGGTTCATTTAGTAGGTGATTTGCACCAGCCAATGCATGTAGGTAGATTAGAAGATAAAGGAGGGAATGACTTTCAAGTACAATGGTTTAATAAAGGAACTAATTTACATAGGGTTTGGGATTCTCATTTGATAGAGGATAATGGTTTGAGTTACACAGAATTATCTCAATCTTTACCAAAATTAAACAAGGAGGAACGAAAAAATATACAAAAGGGTACTATTTATGACTGGGTAGAAGAATCGCAAGATATAGCAAATGAAATTTACTCTTCTGTAAAAGTAGGAGATAAGCTTTGGTATGGTTATAGTTATAAATGGTGGGGAACAGTTGAAAACCAGTTACAGGTAGGTGGTTTGCGCTTAGCAAAGGTTTTAAATGATATGTTTTAGTAGTTTGGCTAAGGTTTAATTTACTTAAGATATTAAGTAACTATGAGAAAATTAGTAGAGTTTGCCAGCTGATTAAAGATAGTGGGTAACTTTTAAAATTAGGTATAAAAAATCGGGTAGCACAGCCGATTTTTTTTGTTTTAATGCAGTACCGTTTTTAATTAATTATAAGGGAACTGGAGGGTCCCCTTTTCTATGTCTTTTAGTATAGAAATTTTTTTAATTTTTCTTTTTTGTTTTCTGGTAAGTGAATATTTGTAATTGCTAATTGTAATATGTTTTTATCCTTTTCTTTAGCATATAGTAATTGATAAAATTGTTGCACCGTTAAGGTATTTTTAGACTCTTCAATTAAAATAAGAGTGTCTCCAATTTTTACGTTCCCTTCTTCTAAAACTTTTATATAGGTTCCAGGGAAGCCATGATGTATAAATTGCTTGAGTATATTTTGAGTCCCAAACCGAATACCTAATTTGTAGCATGGTTCTCTGGGTTGGGAAATCTGAATAATACACTCGCCAACCTTGTAAATGTTGCCAATTCTTAGTGTAGCCTCATCTAGCCCATTTACTGTTAGGTTTTCGCCAAACATTCCCCAATTCCATTCCAAGTCTGGGTATAATTTTTTCCAATAATCATAATTATCTGCAGAAAATAAATAGCAGGCTTTGTCTACACCTCCATGGTGTTTACGGTCGATAACGGTATCTTTTAAGACATCTAACTTTCCTAAGTATATAGAATTAGAAATAGGATATTTGTAAATGCCAGTTTTTTCTTCTTTACCATTCCAAAAGATAGTAGTTGGTTCAGAAATGTTAGTAGATATTATTTCCATGAATTAAAGGTATAAAAAAACCGCTGTATTTGTACAGTGGTTTTTTTAGTATTTTAAAAGTAGTTGATTAGGCTATTTTTTCACTATCTATTTTTTTTGTCATAAAGAAACCTGTTAAAAGACCAATACCAGCCATTAAAAATATAGTTCCTGGGTAAGCTACTTCGGCATCTAATCCGAAAGAAAGAACCATTGCTGATGCAATAAATATGGCTAGTCCAATACCTATTAATAATAAAGATAAGTTTAAGATGAAAATTTTCCATACAGGAGTTAATTTTTCAGCTTTTCCCTTGACAAAAATACTTGCTTCTGCTCCTTTTTCTATTAATGCTAAACGTTCTTTATTCCTGGTAGAGTAATGTAAATAAAACACTCCGAAAATTGAAGAGAATATGGTTAATACGATAATGATTTCTTCCATGATTTAATTGTTTTTTAATTGATTAATAAACTTGTTCGTAGGGTATGACGACAACATTTAAATGTAGGTTACAATATTTATTAAATATTTTTTTTACAATAAAGTGTAACCATTTAATTAAATTATACGTCATACCTATTAAATGAGCCAAGACCAAGACCAGAATTATATTAAAAGCATTATTATGGGAGATACCCATACGCTTGCTTTGTTAGTAGAAAAATACAAACATATGGTTTTTACTTTGGCATTCCGTATGGTTAAGAATAGAGAGGAAGCAGAGGAGGTTTTACAAGATGTTTTTATAAAAGTATATAATGCAGTTGATAGTTATAATGGAGATGCTAAGTTCTCCACATGGTTATATAAAATAGCCTATAATAAGAGTTTAGATTATCTTAAAAAGCAAAAAAGAAGTTTAGATACATTCTCTGTAGATGATTATGAGAATATGGATTTTGCTGAAATGGAAAATATAACTCGTAATATAGAAGAGAAAGAGCGAAAAGAGGCGATTGGCAAAATATTAAAAGAGTTATCTGCTAAGGATAGCGTTTTAATTACATTGTACTATTATGAAGAATTATCGCTAATTGAGATAGCTAAGGTGATGGATTTGTCTCCTAATACAGTGAAAGTGCAATTACATAGAAGCAGGAAACGTTTGGCAAAGTTATTAAAGGAAAAACTAGAACCAGAAATTATTCAAGGTTATGGAAAAAAATAAAGAAAAAGAGTTCGATGTTTTTTTTAGTAAGGCTATTAAGGAAGTAGGGATGGAATCTCCCTCTTTAGATTTTACAAAGAAATTATTGGCAAAAATAGAAGTAAAACAAGTAAAAAAGACTCATTTTGTATATAAACCTATAATAACAAAATATGCATGGGGAATTATAGCTGCAGTCTTTTTAGTTGTATTGGGGTATATAGTAACTGGGGATTATCAATCTAATATGAGTTGGTGGTCAGCATTTAATTTAGATTTAAAATGGCATATAAAGCTACCAGAAATTTCTATATCTAAGACTTATATATATTGTTTTATTGGTTTTACTGTATTCTTAGGGTTGCAAGTATATCTTATAAAACAACATCATAGCAAACAATTTTCTTTAAGGTAATAAAAAAGCCAGCAAAAAAATGTATTTTCTTGCTGGCCTAAAGTGTATTTAGAAATGGATTATTTCACCATATCATAACTACGTTTTATAAACTCAGTTAATTCAGCACCTTTCAATAGACCTTTAGAAAGTCTAGCCAAATCTAAAGATTGATTTATTAATCTTTCTTTCTTTTTGTCTGTTTTAGTGTTTAGAATTTCACTTACCAATTCATGGTTCGTATTTACAACCAAATTGTACATTTCGGGCATATTACCCATGCCGAACATACCGCCACCGCCACCGCTTTGTTGCATTTCTTTCATTCTACGCATAAACTCTGGCTCCGTAATTATAAAAGGAGAGGCATTGCTATCCATTACTTCTAATTGAACAGTATAGCTTTTGTTTTCAATAGTTTTTTCTAAAACCTCCTTAAGAGTTTCTTTTTCTTCATCAGAGAGTTTAGAAATTTGATTTTCCTCTTTTTTAATAAGATTATCTACATGATCAGAATCTACTCTAGTAAAAGAAATATTTTCTTTAGCACCTTCTAGTTTTTGCATTAAATGTGCAATAATAGGAGAGTCCATTAAAAGAACTTCATATCCTTTCGCTTTTGCAGCCTCAATATAGCTATGTTGCGCTTCTTTGTCCGATGCGTATAAAACAACAAGTTTGCCATCCTTATCTGTTTGGTTGGCTTTTAATTTTTCTTGTAATTCGTCAAAAGTATAGAAAGAACCATCTACAGTTGGGTAAAGAGCAAATTTGTCTGCTTTTTCAAAGAATTTATCTTCAGAAAGCATTCCATACTCAATAACTATTTTAATATCGTTCCATTTCTGCTCTAAATCTTCTCTGTTATTTTTAAACAATGAAGAAAGTTTATCTGCTACTTTTCTAGTGATATAAGAAGATATTTTCTTTACAGCACCATCTGCTTGTAAGTAAGATCTAGATACGTTTAATGGAATGTCTGGAGAATCTATAACACCACGTAACATGGTTAAAAATTCTGGCACAATACCTTCCACATTATCCGTTACAAAAACTTGGTTTTGGTATAGTTGAATTTTATCTTTCTGCGCATTAAGGTCATTCGATAATTTTGGAAAATAAAGAATACCAGTTAAGTTAAAAGGATAGTCTACATTTAAGTGAATATTAAACAAAGGCTCCTCGAACTGCATTGGGTACAATTCTCTATAAAAACTTTTATAATCTTCCTCTTTTAAGTCTGCAGGTTGTTTAGTCCAAGCAGGCTTAGGGTTGTTTATAATATTATCTACCTCTTGCGTTGGTGCCTCATCTTCCTCTTTAGCTCCTTCTGGTTTATCTAAAGTTTCTGTTTTAGTTCCGAATTTTATAGGAATAGGCATAAACTTGTTATACTTATTTAATAATTCGGTAATTCTACTGTCTTCTAAAAACTCGGTAGAATCATCCGCAATGTGTAATATTATTTCTGTTCCACGGTCTTCTTTTTTACCTTCTTCTAAAGTAAAGTTTGGAGAACCATCACAGGACCAATGTGCCGCAGGGGCATCTTTGTAACTTTTTGTTATGATTTCTACTTTTTCTGCAACCATAAAAGCAGAATAGAAACCTAATCCAAAATGACCTATGATACCAGTTTCTTTGGCACCATCTTCATATTTATTTAAAAATTCTTCTGCACCAGAAAAAGCAACTTGGTTAATGTATTTTTCAACCTCATCAGCTGTCATACCTAAACCTTGATCAATAATATGCAGTTTTTTACCTTCTTTGTCTACTTTTATTTCAATTCTAGGATTGCCATACTCCACTTTTGCTTCTCCAATAGAAGTTAAATGTTTTAATTTAAGGGTGGCATCTGTTCCATTAGATATTAATTCTCGTAAAAATATTTCGTGATCACTATATAAGAATTTCTTAATAAGTGGAAATATATTTTCTACGGAAACATTAATTTTACCTTTTGACATTACTATATCTCGTTTAATTATTAATGTTTAGTATTAGTCAAAAAAAATACCATTCTATCTAACGATGACAAACTGACATCTTTTTTGTCATAAGGAGTTAAAATATTGTAATAATCCTTTTTTAATAGAGGATGTACACTTGTTTTAGGAAATGGTATTTGTTTTAGGGTTTCTTTCGTAAAATGGCTATCTTAGAAGGGTTATATTGTTAATAAATGTTTTTAACTTGCACACCAATTTTTAGAGAACCTTTTTTACAAAATATTTAAAATTAATGCATCCTATGTACAATTCAAAAATTACCGGATTAGGGTATTATGTCCCAGATAATGTGGTTACCAATGATGATTTATCCAAAGTGATGGATACTAATGACGCCTGGATTCAGGAAAGAACAGGAATCAAAGAGCGTAGACATGTAGCTTCTGAAGAAGATACTACTACTTCTATGGGTGTAAAAGCTGCTAAAATTGCTATAGAAAGAGCAGGAATAGATAAGAATGATATCGATTTTATTGTCTTTGCGACATTAAGTCCGGATTACTATTTTCCAGGACCTGGGGTATTAGTGCAGAAAGAGCTAGGTATTAAGACAGTAGGAGCTTTAGATGTTAGAAACCAATGTTCAGGATTTGTATATGGAATCTCTGTAGCGGACCAATACATTAAAACAGGTATGTATAAAAATGTACTTGTAATAGGTTCCGAAGTGCATTCTCGAGGGTTAGATATGACTACTCGTGGTAGAAGTGTTTCTGTAATATTTGGAGACGGAGCTGGTGCGGCTGTTTTAAGTAGGGAAGAAGATACAAGTAAAGGAATATTATCTACACATTTACATTCCGAAGGAGAGCATGCTGAGGAATTGGCTTTGATAGCACCAGGAATGGGTAAAAGATGGGTTACCGATATCATAAAGGAAAATGATCCTAATGATGAATCGTATTTACCTGTTATGAATGGCCAATTTGTATTTAAAAATGCTGTGGTACGTTTTAGTGAGGTAATAATGGAAGGTTTATCTAAAAATAATTTAGAGCCAACAGATATCGACATGTTAGTACCACACCAAGCTAATCTTAGAATTTCTCAGTTTATACAGAAAAAATTTAGGCTGAATGATGATCAGGTATTTAATAATATTATGAAGTATGGTAATACTACAGCTGCTTCTATTCCTATTGCATTAACAGAAGCTTGGGAGCAAGGTAAAATAAAAGAAGGCGACCTTGTTGTATTGGCTGCCTTTGGTAGTGGTTTTACTTGGGGAAGTGTAATAATAAAGTGGTAAAAATAAAACCCGAGACAATTGTCTCGGGTTTCTTATATCAATTAGCTATAAGAGAAAACCAACCAAATTCTATTATTTGCTAATCCATATATTTTAAAGAATTCCACCACCACCTTGTTTGGTGTTGCTATCTCTTCTCTTTCTTTTAGAAGCTCTATTTTTTCCGCTTCCGAACATATAAGATAGTCCAACATAAGCGGATCTACTTTCCCAGTTAAATTGCCCGTTTTGGGTAAAAGGATTATCGCTATCAAAAGCAAAGCGCATAGTATTAAATATGTCATTGTAATTAACACTTAGAGTGCCTTTACCTTGTGCAAAACTGTATCTTGCTCCAGTATTTACAAAGTACATTGGTTTTACTTTAAATTGAATGTTCTCATTTGCTCCTCTATAAAAACCAAAAAGCTGTAATGTTAGTTTTTTACTGGCTTTAAAACTATTGTTTAAGCGTACATTCCAGGTAGTATTATCTATTTCTATTTTGTCTATAATAATATCATCTATTGTAGCTGTGCTGTTACTAGTTAGTAATCGTTCAGAGATTCCACGTTGTGTTTGGGAGTATAAATCAAAACTTCCGTTTAGGCTCCACCAATTTGTTGCTTTATAGCTTCCAGAAACTTCTAAGCCATAAGAAGAAGTGTCCTCAAAATTTTCAAAAGATAAAATCATTTTATTTAAATCAAGTCTATCGATAGAGACAGCTCTGCTAATTTCATCTTTTATAGTTCTGTAAAAAATACCAGTAGTAATACTTCCTTTTCCTAACCTTCGAGTATAGTTTACTTCATAAGAGTTGGTAAATTGTGGTTTTAATGATGGGTTTCCTAAAGAAGAAATTAAAGGAGTAGACCATTCTCTAATAGGGTTAACCTGCCCTAGTCCTGGGCGATCTATTCTTCTACTATAGCTTAGTTGAAACTGATTTTTATCCGAAGGAGAATACTTTAAAAAACCAGAAGGGTAGAATTCCGTGTATTTGTCGGTAAAAGAACGCACTGTATTTGTATCTGCTTTTACTTCAACATCTTCTACTCTTACCCCTAATTGATAAGACCATTTTTTGTAATTCTGACCAAAAGTTGCGTAAGCAGAATAAATATCCATTGCATAAACAAAATCGGTATCTGGAGTAGGTCTAAGGCTTCCGTTTTGGTTAAAAGTTAAGCCAGTAGAATTATAACCTACATTAGTTTCAAAAACTCTAGCTTCTACACCTAATTCTAATTTAGAAATGGAATCTAATGGATTTACATAATCTAGGTTTCCTATTTTTTGTGTTCTTTTAGTATTTACAAAATCTTTATAGTTAGGTGTAATAGTATTTCCGCTAAAGGCGAAAGCAGCATCTTCATCATTATTAAATTCATTGTAATCTACTTCCAATTCAAGATTGTGCCCCTCTTTTTTAAAATCTAACTTATAATCAAAATTGTATTGCTCGCTTAAGTTATCATTATTGTTATTAAATAATTGCGCAGAGTTCTTATTCAAATCGTCGTAATAAATAATATCTGTAGCGCCACTACTCTTACCGTCGAATTTGTTCTGGTTAGTGAAAAAAGAAATGGTATTCTTATCGTTTAAATAAAAATCTACTCCAATTTTATACAGGTGAGATTTGTTATTATCGAAAAATTTAAACAATTGCTCCGAATTCTCTTCATGTCTGTACAGAAATCCTCGGTTGTTGTTTTTTCCGATATTATTACCATAATTACCGTATAAATTAAATTTTCCGTTTCTGTAGTTTAAATCTACAGAGCTATTAAACTTTGCGTTTTTAGCTTTAGTTAATCCTAGATTTAAAGTACCATTAAAACCAATATTAGCATTCTTATGAAGAATAATATTGATTATCCCACTCATTCCTTCGGGATTGTATTTTGCGGATGGGTTGGTAATTAATTCAATAGATTTTATAGATGTAGATGGTATTTGCTTTAGTAATTGCGCTACAGGTACATTAGATAGTTTACCGTCTACCATAACACGAACATTAGAATTTCCGCGCAAGCTGAGCTCCCCAGATTGAGAGTCTACACTTACAGATGGGATATTATTCATTATATCCGATGCAGATGCACCAGCAGTAGTAAGGTCTTTTCCAACATTAATAACTTTACGGTCTATTTTTTGTTCAATAGTAGTTCTTTCTGCTACTACTTCAACACCAGTTAGTTGTTGGGATTCTTCTTCTAAAGAAATAATACCTAAATTAATTTTTCTATTTTTCTTAGATATAGTAATTTGTGTGGTATAGGTTTTATACCCTATGTATTGCACCTCAAGATTAAACGTGCCTTCTACAACTTTTTTAATTTCAAAACTTCCGTCGTCTTCCGTAATTCCGCCGGTTATCGTTTTGCTGCCGTCTAAAGATTTAATTACGATAGCTGCATACGCAATGGGAGTGTTTTGTAATTGTTCTGTTACTTTTCCGGAAACACTTCCTGTTACAAGGTCCGGATTTACATTTTTAGCTGAGGTTGTGCCATAAATAAATATAGCGAAAAGCATAATTACTTTTTTCATGATTTTGTTTTTTGATTGATGATACCTACAAGACGATGAATAGAGGAAAGTGTTACGAGAAAAATTTATTTTAACAGAAATTAACAATGTTATTTGCTGTAAACCACAAGTAAGTAGTTGGTTTTTAGGTGTTGGTGTGAATGAATAAAAAGTGAAGAAAATTTAAAACCCCAGCATTGCTGCTGGGGTTTTTTCGCTGATAGACTATACTAAACACTAACCATTAACTATAAACATATAGTTTTCTCAACGACTTATATTGTAAAAAATGTAAACAATCTTGGTTTATTACTACTAATAGACGAATTTTTATTGTAAAAGTTACAATTTTAAGATAAAATTTAACATCCTAATAACATACCAATGAACAAAACATTAGTAATCGGAGCTTCTTTAAATCCTAATCGCTATAGTAATATAGCAATACATCGTTTAGTAAA
>NZ_JADGES010000062.1 GCF_016744255.1 Maribacter sp. | reverse complement strand
CGCCTGTGGAACCATTCATAAAAACTCCTGAAACTTTATTCCTAATTAAAAAACTACTATAATCTTTAATTACACTAACATTTAACGAACCATCTTTATACATTGGGGCATACGTCGCCGCAACTAATTTTTTAATTTTCATACTTTTTTTTTGTAAATGAATTAACTAAACGTTACAGATTACCATTTTACAATAAAAAAAGAGAGCTAAGGTTATACCAAAGCCCCCTTTCAAAACTAACTCAACTATTATTAATAGATTAATTATAACCTGGTGTTTGTTCTAATAATGGATTTCTTCCTATCATATCTAGCGTAATAGGTAATAGCAATTTATGCTCATCTCCTGCATTTAAGAAACTTACATTATCGAACACAAAACTATTTCCTGCTCTTCTTAAATCCCACCATCTTTTACCTTCACCTATAAACTCTTTATAGCGTTCATTTAAAATAGCATTAGCATTATCTGTTTGAGAACCATTAGTATACCCATGTGTTCCAACAACATAATTAACCCCATAAGCTCTTTCTCTTATTTGATTGATCTCTACAGACGGATCTTCTCCTAAAAGGTTTTTTGCTTCAGCTAAAAGCAAAACAACATCTGCATACCTATAAACCGGAGTATCATTCTCAAAAATTCTACCACCAGTACCATCATCATCACCTAAAAATTTAGTAAATATGGCTCCAAAATAATTTGCAGCATCATAGTTAGGATACCCTGTACCCCCATTATCATTTGAATATAAGAAAATGAAATTAGCTGCTTTACGACTGTCCTCATTATCATCTAATAATAATATGGTTTTTTCTACAGGTCCAAATCTATTAGCCCCACCTATAACAAAACCATCCATAGAAGCTCCACTTTCATTAAAAGCAGGGTAAATCTCTGTAGATCTACCTGTAAAGCTATTATAAAAATTAGAGCTCTCTTGATCTTTATATTGGACTGCAAAAATAAACTCACTATTATCTTCGTTTACTTTACCCCATAAATCAGGGTAAGTACTTTCTAAATCCACCTCTAACAATGCTATTTGTTGCAATGCCGATTTGGCTTCGTTAAAATCTGTGGCTCCGCCACCCATTAAGTTTCCTGACCAAATATAAACATCCCCTTTTAAAGCTAATGTTGCTGCTTTTGACCAATACACTTTGCTTCCATCAAAGAAACTACCATCTGAACCAAAAGCACTTAAAGAAGCTGTTATATCAGATTTTATTTGTGCCATCACTTCACTTTGTGACGATCTAGCTCTACTTAAACCAGCAGGGTCAATTTCAGTAAAAGGCTCCAAAATAATCGGTACACCTCCCCACGTCTTTAATAAAGTGTAATAATAGAATGCACGTAAACCATAAGCTTGACCCATTAAATGATTCTTATCTTCTTCATTAGCAAAAGACACATTAGGCGCGTTTATAATAAAATCATTAAGCTTATGTATATTAGAATAAAGCCCAGCCCAGCCACCAAAAGGTGCTGTAGAAACATTGATATTAGACTCTATAAGATTAATACTAGAAGGAGATTCGAATGTTTCACCTCCCCATATATCACTTCTTATTTCACCTAATAACCAAAATGAATAATTACTAAATCTATATGTACCATATAAACCTGTATGTGCTGCCATTGCCCCCTCTTCAGTATCCCAGAAGCCAGCAGTTGTCAATTGACTAGGACTTGTTATTTCAAGTTCGCTTTCACATGAACTTAATCCTAAAACTGTAAATAATATATATATATATTTTTTCATTGCGTAAAAGTTTAAAATGATACGTTTAATCCTATAGTAACTGTTCTTGGCATTGGAAATTCACCAGCTTGAAATCCACCTTCTTCAGGAGAATCACCACTATAACTTTTAAAATAATGTAAATTAGAACCCGTAGCATAAATACTTAGGTTTTGTATAGCATCATTGAAATATTTTGTTGGCACATTATAGCTTAGAGTTATTTCTCTTAAAGCTAAATAATCTCCTTTTTCCCAAAAACGACTACTTGCATTTCCTCTATATATATTCCTTTGAGCATCTACAAATATAAAACGTGGTAAATCTGTATTAGTATTAGTTGGTGTCCAAGAATTTAACACTTCAACGGGTTGATTTAGGTTTCCTTGAGTTTGTGCCAATCCTTTTCCACGGATATGATTATGAATGATATGACCCGTAGCAAAATCTGTTTTAACAAATAAATTAAAGTTTTTATAACTTAAGCTAGAACTTAAACCTCCAACAAAATTAGGAGTAGCCCTACCAATAACTTTTCTGTCCAGACTATTAATTATATTATCCCCGTTTTGGTCAACCCAAGCTACATCTCCAGGAAAACGTTGTGTACCATTAGGTAATAATTCATCTACCCTTGTAGCATGCTCATCTACAGCCGCTTGATCTGCATATATGTAGTCTTGCTCGTAGGCAATAATAAGATCATTACCTACACGTTGCCCCTCTTGCAAGCCACCAATCCATTCTTCTTCATTTGTGTTTGGGTTCCAGATTTGAGTTCCGCCTTGTCTGTTTAAGTCGTTATCATTCTCAGGTAACTTTATTACATAATTTTTATTACTAGTTATAGTACCTCCTATATTCCAAGTTAAATTTTCATTTCTAATAACATCGGCATTCACCTCTAATTCAAACCCTTTATTCCTAAGGGTTCCGTTATTAGTAAGTATACTGCTAAACCCTGTATAAAAAGGCAATGTAAGACCTGCTAATTTACCCTTAACATCTCTTGAGTAAACATCTGTTATAAAATTAAGTCTATTATCAAAAAAGGATACATCTAAACCAACATTAAATGTTGTAGATCGCTCCCAAACAAGGTCTAACGTTGACAAAGTAGTATTTGCATAACCTGTTTGACCATTGTACGTGCCTTGCGAACCATAGGAACCAAAAACAGAAAAATTACCACGATCAGAAATCACTTTTAGATTTCCATTAGACCCGTAACTTAATCTAGGCTTTAACTTAGACACATATTTACCTATAAATGAATTTTGTATAAACTCTTCATTATGTGCATTCCAACCAGCAGAGATACTAGGAAAAAAATCAAACTTTTCATTTCCTAATTGTGAAGAGCCATCACGTCTAAAAGTTGCCGATAATAAATATTTACTATCAAAGTCATACAATAATCTACCAAATGTAGAAACAAGCGCAAATTCAGTTTCAAAACTTGAAGCCCCAGTTGCCTCCGCTCCTGCATTAAGAGTCTCAATTAAATCGGTTGGAGATCCCTTCGTACGAGCAAAAGAGCTAAAAACGTTTTCTTTAAAATACTCAGCACCTAAAAGGGCATCAAAATTATGGTCTCCTATCTTTTTTTTATAATTCACCGTACCCGTCAGTTGGTTTCTCAATGTTCTTTCTAAAATAGTTGATGCATTACGAGATGTATTAAGCGGACTTGAAGTACTTCCCTGTCTAAAAGCTCTATTAAAATTTTCGTTATGTTTATTAATAGTAAAATGACTAGCTTTAACAGATGCTGATACGTTTTTAATAATATCCCAATTAACACCAACAGAAGCCGTTAAACGTTGTTCTAAATTCTTTCTAACAAATTTATCTTGATAATATAAAGGGTTACCAAAACCATTATTTGTACCTGGACTTAAAACATCTGACAAGGTTCCATCAGGGTTGGTATCATAAGTTCTAGATGTTCCTGCTTGTCCTGCAAATCTTCTAAACACTCCATCATCACTTCCTAAAGGACTTAAACTTAAGTTAGAATGTGAATATAAAATATTAGAGTTCACTTTTAACTTGTCCGATACTTTATAGGAACCTGAAAATTTCCCAGAATACCTTTTAAAGCCAGATCCTAAAATTAAACCGTCATTATCTAAAATACCAAGACCAACATAATACGTACCTTTCTCATCTCCACCATCAAACGATAGATAATGGTCTTTAATTTCACCATTTTGATAGATATTATTACTAACATCATTATCAAAATACAAAATCTCCTTACTAGTATCCAATGGATCTATTACTGTTTTCCATCCTGGTTGATTTAATAAGTACTGATTATCAGAGGTAAGAAACTGAGTTGTATATGCTGAATCTGTAGTATTGTTACCTGTAGAAAAAGCTGTTGCTCCATTATTTAAAAAACCAGAATCAAAATTAGTTCTACCTGTTACTTCTGTATAATTAGCAACAGCTTGCCTGTTATATCTTATAAAATCAGCAGCCCCAATAAACTTCTGGTCATTTCTTTCTTTATTTGTGCTATACTTGTATTTATAGCTAATGGAAGACTTTCCTACTTTCCCTGTTTTAGTAGTTACCAAAATAACCCCATTAGCAGATCTTGCACCATAAATAGCAGTCGCAGCAGCATCCTTTAATACCTCAATAGATTCAACATCATCCGCATTTAAGGCATAAAAAGAGCCTGGAACTCCATCAATCAAAATTAAAGGGGATCCACCTCCACCAAAACCTGTTCCACCACGTAAAACAATTGATGGTGTAGACCCAGGTTGCCCTGTATTGTTTGTCACTCTTAAACCCGCAATGGTTCCTTGCAAGGCTGTTGCAACATTAGATCTTGAAGATGTTTCCAAAATCTCCGTATCTAATTTAGAAATCGAAGTTGTTAATGTTGCTCTAGTCTGGCTACCATATCCCGTTACAACAACTTCATCTAGCATAGCTCTGTTCTCTACTAAGGAAATATTCACTACCATTTCATTAGCTACAGTGGCTTCTTGATTATTAAATCCCAAGTAGCTAAAAATCAAAACATCCCCATCGGAAGCATCGATGGAGTAATTTCCGTCAAAATCGGTTTGAACACCGGTGGTAGTTCCCTGAATAATGACACTTGCTCCAGGCAATGGAAGATTGTCATCTGCAGAAACTACAGTCCCTGTGATTGTTTTCTCCTGCCCATAACTTAATGAAGACATAGAAAAAAACAATACAAATACCATAAAAATGATATTAAACTCTTTTTTTTTCATACTAAATAGTTTGAATTAGTTAATTAATATTGGTTAAATACAACATATAGCATTATGTTATACATAATGCAATATTATAACATTTAATTAACATTACAAATCTTTAAAAAAAATAATCCCCAAAATCTATATCTCTCATTTACAAACAAGTTCTACGCTATTTCTAGAAAAACAACTTCGTAATCCTCAAACCTTACCACCCTAAGAGAATCAAAAAAATAACGCAATAGAAATTATTACATCCAAAAAAATTGCAGGCACCATATAATATTCCAAATATTCCAAAGGGTAAGGAATTAAATCAAGGTTCATAATACACTCCTCCTTTTGACTGATTCTTGTTATAGTATTGTAAAAAACATGTGAGTTTGATGCATACTAAATACCTTTTTCATATAGCGTTAGGTACTTTTGTTACTTCTTTTACATTTAGCAAAAAACCACGCAAGTCTTAGGACATACATGGTTTTTACATTTTAATTCTATTCGTAAAGCCTACCTCTTTAAAATCGCAAAAACATCTTCCCCCTCAATCTCGTACTTTCCCTCTGGTATATTTAAAAAATCTGTACTTTGAATATAAAGCAAAGCTTTATTAACACCTACATGTATTCCTTTGTACAGCTCTCTATTTTCTAGTTTATCTAAAATCATTTTTTTTAACAATATATTAAACAAAAAAAATCAAGCTAAAATATTAATTGAAACTTGATTTTTTTGTTTGAAATTTAAAATTTATTTACTTAAAAAAGGCAACAATCCAATGTTCTCTAACTCCTCCTTAATATCATCATATTCCGTATTTGAAAGTGTCGTATGTGGAAATCTACTTGGACCACAATCTACACCTAAAGTTCTCATAAACCCTTTAGCAACACCATTAAAACCGCCTTTACCATTCAAAATTTCAACAAATCTAATGGCTTTAGTTTGCAATTCTGCCGCTTCGGCCATTTTCCCCGCTTCAAATAATTCTTTAATCTTATAGTATAATGGTGCTAAATGATTGTAAGTACTTCCTACCCATCCTTCTGCACCTAAAGGCAAACTGGAAAGAAACACTTCATCAAATCCAAATAAAATATTGTACTTACCGTTCTCAAAATTTTTGCAGTGCAGGTAGTCTATTAAATTATTATTGGTAAACTTAATTCCTTCTAAATTCGGGATTTCTTTGGATGCTATTTTTAAAAAATCTAGCATATTAAAATCTGCCCCACTTAAAGCAGGAATATGGTAATAGTAAAATGGTAAATTTGGAGCACAAGCAGCAACTTCTTTACAATACTCTACTAATTTATCCATACTGTTTAATCTAAAATAAAAGGGAGCCAAAACTGCTATAGCATCTACTTTATCCGCAGCATAGGCAGATAATTCTTTAGCTACTTTTAAGCTCGGATCACCAACATGGTCGATTAAATATAAATCAGACGATTTATTTTTAGCCCAAGCAGATGTTATTTCTTTTCGTTCTTCAGTAGATAACGAAACAAAATCGCCTGTGGAACCATTCATAAAAACTCCTGAAACTTTATTCCTAATTAAAAAACTACTATAATCTTTAATTACACTAACATTTAACGAACCATCTTTATGCATTGGGGCATACGTCGCCGCAACTAATTTTTTAATTTTCATAATACTGTATTTGAAGTGCTTAAAAAAAGTTAAAAGAGAATTCTAAAAATTAGACTCTCTTTTAACAAACTAACTCAAACTATTTATTTTGAAGCACTTTATTTATTAATATCCTGGTGTTTGCTTCAATTTTGAATTTAATGATCTTGTCTCAGCAGATATTGGCCATAAATACTTTTGAGAATCTACCCCAACCATATTCGGCACAAGATTCGATACTTCACCAAATCTGATTAAATCAAACCATCTTTTACCTTCAAAACCTAACTCTTTAGCTCTCTCCTTTAAAATAGCCGTATCAATATCAGCCTTAGCAACAGTGCCTAAGTAAGCACCTATACCTGCTCTTGTTCTTACTTTATTTAATTCCGTAACAGCTGCACTAGGATTATCCTGAGCATTTAAAATTTCAGCTTTTAAAAGAATTAAATCTGCTAATCTATATATTTTAACATCATCAGTGAACTGTCTAGTTCCAGGGCCAGTCAAAGAGCCAATGAATTTATTAAATACATGGGAGTTAGTATTATCAGAGTAAGTAATGTCTAGAAAATAAAGTTCTTCTCTCTCATCATTTAACTCGTCAAAATACCCTCTAAACACATCTGATGTAGTAAAAAATTGAGCTACTGTTTTCCCTTGAGTGATTGAAACCAATGGTGTCACTTCTTTAGACTCATCAGACAAAAGATTGAAAAACTCCCCACTTATAAGAAAATCTGCAGCCCAAAACGGAGTCTTGGCTTGTTCAACTTGACTATAAAAAACAGAAAACACATCTTCTCCTGTGGCTTCAGTAGATCTAAAAACATCAGCATATGATGATAATAATACAGCTCCACTATTGTCGATAGCACTATTAACCGCCGTTAAAGCTGTAGCTAAATCTGTATCTCCACCTCCTCTAACCTTAGATTTCCATAAAAAAACATCTGCCTCTAACGCAGATAGAGCTGGCTTAGATATACTATATTTAGATTTTATACCTTCCGATGAAAATAATCCTTTAGCTTGATTAATATCACTTATTATTTGAGTATAAACTTCTTCACTTGAAGTCCTACTTTCTGGAGAGACTTCCTCCTGAGTTGATGACGATATACCAATAGTAATCAAAGGTACATCTCCCCAAATTCTTACCATATAAAAGTAAGTAAATGCTCTAAGTGTTAAAGCTTCTGCCTTAATAGCATTCTTGTCACTTTCATTTACAAATTCAATGTCATCTATATTCTCTAACAATAAATTAGCTGCATTATTCACCTCATAAAATGATGCCCAATCAGAACCAGTAGTGTTCTGGGTTATTGTATTTCTATTTACGTCACTGCCTGCTCCCAAGTCTCCCTGTACTACAAGCTCTGATCGCATGTCTCCATACAAATAAAATAAATTTGATGCATTTCTAAATCTTGAATAAATACCATTAAGTGCTGTTTTTGCATCATCTGGTGTTTTATAAAAATTCTCAAATGAGGTTGTACTTATAGGCCTCTGTTCATCAAGTTCGCAAGAAGCAAAAAGCAATGTCGCTATTGCGAAATAGGCGATATTCTTTATTTTGAATTTCATGTTTTTTTGTTTAAAATTTAATATTAGCCCCTAAAGAAACTGTCCTAAAAGTCGGGTACTTCCCAGAATCAACTCCATTAGGAGTAGCTTCAGGGTTATATCCTCTATACTTAGTAAAATAGTGTAAATTTCTCCCCGAAGCGTAAAGCTGAAGCGAACGAACATGTATTTTTTCTAAGAACGGTAAATCTCTCAAAGTATATGACAGCTTAACTGACCTTAAACTTAAATAGCTCGCATCTTCAACATATTGGCTATTTGCCCCATGAAAAGAATTACCGATTCTTTGAATTACACCAGCTCCACCACCATCACCGCCATCATTTGGCCTGTGTATGTTTCTAGAATTTCCAAAATCAAAAAATACAAATCTTGGCGTATCAGTAACATCTCCTTGTTTTGTCCACGCATTATGCAAGTCTGAAGTAGCTCCAATACCACCTTGAGATTGCCCATTTAATCTTGCTCTATTATAATTAAAAATTTCATGTCCTAAAGCAAAATCCATAAACACATCTAACTCAAAGCCTTTGTATTTAAAATTGTTAGAGATTCCACCCGTTACATCAGGAGTTGCGTTACCTAACACTACTTGATCATCAAAATCAATTTTACCATCTTCATTCGCATCTAACCATTTAACATCTCCACCAACTTTCTTTCGGTAATCAATTCCGTTTCGACTTGTTCTATCCGAAGCAACTAAATCGTCAATACCATCAGCTGCAGCTTCTGCGTCTGTAGAATATACTTTCACAAATTTCCAACCAATTATATTCCCTAAAGATTCTCCTTCGGCAATACCTCCGATTCCATTTAAATTATCTGTTTTTGATTCTTGCCCACCATAAATTAAGCCTTGTATTCTATTATTCGCGTTATTACTTTCTGGCAATTTAAGTACTTCATTATTTGAAAATGTAGCATTAACATTAGTTGTCCATGAAAAATTATCTGTTGAAAAGTTTCTAGATGTTACACTAAATTCTAATCCATTAAATTGCACATCACCAATATTCTGTTCTACACTTGAAAAACCAGTTGTATTAGGTAATGGTGTTGTAAATAATAAATCTTTAGTGACTTTTGTATAATAATCAAAAGAGAAATTTACACGTGATTTAAACAAATCAAAATCAAAACCAAAATCTGTCTGAGTTGTTGTCTCCCATCCTAAATCTGCATTAGGAACCTGTGTTGGTACCGCAGCAGATTGCCCGTTATACTGCAATGATGGATCAACAATACCTTGTGACAAATAAAATCTATTCAAATTATCAGATTGTCCTACTTCGTTATTCCCTGTTTGCCCCCAACTTGCTCTTAACTTTAGGTTAGAGAGTGTTTCATTAGCATTTAAAAAATCTTCTTCAGACACTCTCCATGCGCCAGAGACACTTGGAAAATACCCTGTTCTATTATTTTTTCCAAAAATGGAAGAAGTATCTCTTCTTAGCGTTCCAGAAAAGATATACTTATTATCATAATCATAACTTAACCTACCAAAATAACCTAACAATGATGATGCCGATTTAATTGATGACGCAGAAAGAATTGTTGATGATGCGTTTAAGGTTGCAATATTATCTGTTCCAGAACCTGATCCTTCTATAGAAGTAGCATAATAATCATCATCAATACTAGAAGCCCCTATTAACAAACCAAGATTATGATTGCCAAATGCTCTTGTGTATCCTAAAGTTGCCTCAAGCTGCTTTCTAGTATTTTCTAAAGACGAATAACTAGCTGGCCTAGAAGAATCAAAAGTATTAGAACGAACAAAATTCTCTACAACAGTATTTCCTTTTGTATAGCTAGCATTTGTTGTGAAATTTAAATTATCTAAAATTTCATACTTCAATGTAGCCCCAATATTTAATTTTGTTCTTACCGTTTCTCCAAAATTATTTTTAATATAGTGTTCAGGAGTTTGAGACTTACCACTTGTTCCTGGAGCAAGTGAACCATCATCAAAAACTCTTCTTACAGTTGGAGCTAATCTTAATGTACGTCCAAAAAATCGAGGAGCAAGCTCTGGTTGGTGCTGCTCACTTGTAATATAGTTAACAGATGTACTAGCCTTTAACCTATCGCTAATATTAAATTTAAGATTAGACTGCAAAGAAGATCTATTATAATCTGTACCCACAGCAACACCATCTTGGTCCGTATGAGCAAAACTAACATAATAACCCATTTTCTCACTAGCCCCATCAACAGAGACATGCGTATTTTTAAAACCTGCAGTTCTAAACAATACATCTTCCCAATTAGTTGATGTATAAATCAAAGTTCCTCCAGAAATAGGGTCGGGCATTGATTCATAGCCTGCTGGCACAGATTCACCAGGGGCCAAAAGTCTTGTAGAACTACTTGATGTTGCAGAGTTACCCGTTCCCGTTGGCTGAGCTCCACTACCAAAAGCAGAATTTTCATCTAAAAAAGATAGTAACAAACCTGGTCTCTCAAGTCTTAAAAAATCAGCTCCATTCAAGTAATCTAATTTTTTATTTATTGAACTAAAAGAATATCTCTGATTAATACTAATATTAACCTTACCGCTTTTACCTGATTTCGTAGTAATCAATACCACTCCATTAGACGCTCTCGCACCATATATTGCAGAGGCAGCAGCATCTTTCAATACCTGCATAGTTTCAATATCATCTGGATTAAAATCCTCAGAAGAACGCTGAACACCATCTATAATGAACAAAGGAGTACTACCTTTATTAATAGAAGACCCTCCACGAATTACAATTTTAGGAGATGTCCCTGGCTGACCATCAGCTGTCTGAATAGTTACACCCGCAGCTTTCCCCTGCAAAGCACTTCCCACATCAGTAACGGATTGATTATTTAATTCTTTTGCCGAAACCGAAGATATCGCTGATGATAAAAGTTTTCGAGAACTTGTCCCGTATCCAATAACCACTACCTCATCAAGGTTCTGAGCATCAGTAACCAAAGCAACATCAATTGTAGTTTGGTTTGCTAAAGTGACTTCTTGAGCAACATACCCAATATAGCTAAAAATCAAAACATCCCCATCGGAAGTATCGATGGAGTAATTTCCGTCAAAATCGGTTTGAGCACCCGTGGTCGTTCCCTGAATAATGACACTTGCTCCAGGCAATGGAAGGTTGTCATCTGCAGAAACTACAGTTCCTGTGATTGTTTTCTCCTGTCCATAACTTAATGAAGACATAGAAAAAAACAATACAAATACCATAAAAATGATATTAAACTCTTTTTTTTTCATACTAAATAGTTTGAATTAGTTAATTAATATTGGCTAAATACAACACAAAGTATTATGTTATACATAATGCAATTATATAACATTTAATTAACATTGCAAATTTTTTTAAAAAAAACAATATCAAAGAGTTACATGTATTATATCTAAATATAATAGCCTATTTGTAGAAAAATTATTAACTCATAATCATGGTAAAATCAAAAAAAGTAACTCCATCTGGTAAATTTACCATATCAAAAAAAACACAAAGTAATGAAAAAGCAAGTACTAAATCAGGACTAATATTTAAGACTCTAAAACCATAAAGATTAGTAAACGCTATAAATAGCTATGTGGATTTTCAAAATATGATAAACTTCAATCGAAAGCTTAACGCCAAAACCGTATGATTTCTACTTAATTAACCGTTTTTCTTCTATTTTAAATGCTAATCATATAATTTATGAGCTAGCCCTAAACCAACTTGTTATTTTAACTAAATTTTAATTTCTTATTATTAACAAACAATGTTGACAATAAAAACAACAAAACACCAAGAGTAAAAACGCTACAATTACCTGATTAATAGTGTTTTATGTTTTTAAATCATAAATATACTGAACTACAGACTATCTAAAAATAGCACAAATCAGTAAACCTAATAGGGATATAAGCACTAACAATTATAATGATATTTGGAATTGTTCTATATTATATTAACTTTAGCAAAAATTTAATTTATGGATTTAACGGAAAGAGCTCTCGAGTTTGAAACTAGAAAAATGAGCAACATGTCTACTAGTGACCGTGTTGAAGCCTCTAGAGAAGCAAAAGCATTGATATTAGAAATTAACGAAATTTATAAGGAAACTAAGGATTCTGAACTAATGGATATGATGAAGCGTTTAACAGAAAAGAAACGCAAAATTGAAAAACGTCTTAAAGGTGCGCCTTTAGTATAATATTTTAAAAACGAATTGCGTGTTTATTTAATATAAAAAACACAAAGATAAAAAGGTGTATGGTTACAAACCGTACACCTTTTTATGTGTTCAATATTTTACAAATAATAACAAATGGAATTTATTTTAAACCCTTGGCCATGGTATGTCTCGGGCCCCTTAATTACACTTATCATGGTTCTTTTACTCCTTTTTGGAAAAAACTTTGGAATGTCATCTAACCTTAAAACACTATGCACAATAGCTGGGGCAGATAAATATTCCGATTTTTTCAAAATAGATTGGCGGTCATACAAATGGAATTTAATAGTGGTTTTAGGAGCTATTATTGGTGGCTTTATTGCTACACAATTTTTATCTAATGACGCTCCCATACAATTAAGCTCAGAAACTATTACAGATCTAAAAACTTTAGGTTTTGTAAATCCAGGAAATACTCTATTGCCTCCAGAAATATATAGTTGGGATGCTATTTTAACACTAAAAGGTATTAGTATTCTTTGTATAGCTGGTTTCTTAGTTGGCTTTGGCACTCGTTATGCAGGCGGATGTACCTCTGGACATGCCATTAGCGGACTAAGTAATTTGCAACTACCATCATTAATTGCCGTTATTGGTTTTTTTATAGGCGGTTTACTAATGACACATTTTATTTTACCTCTAATCTTTTAAGTATGAAATTTCTAAAATTTTTAATCGTAGGTATACTTTTTGGAATAATTTTAGTAAAGTCTGAAGCTGTTTCTTGGTATAGGATTTTTGAAATGTTTAAGTTTCAATCTTTCCACATGTACGGTATTATTGGTTCTGCTGTAGGTTTAGGAATTCTATCTATCTATATTATTAAGAAGACAAAAATTAAAAACATAGAAGGCACCAAAATAGAAATTCCAACCAAGGATAAAGGGTTTGTAAATTATCTGCTTGGTGGTTCTATTTTTGGTTTAGGATGGGCTTTAGCAGGAGCTTGCCCAGGACCTATGTATATTCTAGTAGGCACAGGTGTTTTTAGCATACTCCTTGTTATTGCAGCTGCAACCTTAGGAACTTTTGTATATGGCATATTAAAAGACAAATTACCACACTAACTTTTATTCTTTAAGTTTAAAAAAATTCCTTGTTCTAATTGTATGACATAAGTCATTTATTTTCTCTTTAGATACCAGTAATCTTGTAGTTACTGTATCTAAAGAATTAGAAGTGACTCTAAGAGAAAAAATTTTATCCTTAAAAAAGGGAAAAAATGCGGTTATTCTAGCGCATTATTACCAAGAAAAAGAAATTCAAGAAATTGCCGATTTTGTTGGCGATAGCTTAGAATTATCTAAAAAAGCAGCGGAATCTACCGTAGATATTATTGTATTTTCTGGAGTACATTTTATGGCAGAAACTGCCAAATTATTGAATCCTAGTAAAACAGTAGTCTTGCCAGATTTAAATGCTGGTTGTTCCTTAGCCGATTCTTGCCCTCCTAAAGCTTTTAAAAAGTTTATAGATGCACATCCAGAGCATACCGTAATTACATATATTAATTGCAGTGCGGAAATAAAAGCAATGTCAGATTTAGTTTGCACTTCCTCAAACGCCATAAAAATTATAGAATCTATTCCCAAAGAAAAACCTATTATTTTTGCTCCCGATAAAAACCTCGGAAAATATCTTGCCAAAATAACAGGTAGAGATTTTCTTTTATGGGATGGGAGCTGCATTGTACATGAGGCTTTTAGTATCGAAAAATTACTAGAACTACATAAAAAGCATCCAGATGCAGTAATCATTGCGCATCCAGAATCGGAAACACATATCTTACAAACAGCAACTTATATTGGGTCTACTTCTGGTATGATTAATTATGTAAAAGAGCATCCAGAAAATAAATTCATTGTTGCCACAGAAGCAGGTATTCTTTATAAAATGCAGCAAGAAGCTCCAAACACAATACTGATACCAGCACCTAGTGAAGCGGATAATACATGTGCTTGTAGCGAATGTGCTTATATGCGTGTAAATACGCTCCAAAAGCTTTACGATTGCCTAAAAAATGAGAGTCCGAAAATAGAAATACCAGAGACTATACGAGAAAATGCAGTACTTCCTATTCAAAAAATGCTAACCTTATCTATCTAAAATGGTTACATCGAATTATTTGGTAATTGGGTCTGGTGTGGCCGGACTTACTTTCGCCGTTAAAATTGCGCAAAAATTTCCTAACAAAAATATTACTATTGTCACCAAAGGAAATGAAGAAGAATCTAACACCAAATATGCCCAAGGTGGTATTGCAGTTGTATTAAATGAAGAAGAAGATTCTTTTGATAAGCATATACAAGACACTTTAATTGCTGGTGATGGCTTATGCGACCCCGAAGTAGTAGATATGGTGGTTAAAGAAGGTCCAAAAAGAGTACATGAATTAATTGAATGGGAAACTAATTTCGATTTAAACCCAGAAGGTACATTCGATTTAGGAAAAGAGGGTGGCCACTCGGAATATAGAGTAGTCCATCATAAAGATATTACAGGTTTTGAATTGGAAAGAGCACTATTAAAAAGAGTATATCAATTACCAAACATAAGGCTTTTAGCTCATCATTTTGCCATAGATTTAATCACGGATCACCATTTAGAAAAAGAAAACACAAACGAAATTTCTTGTTATGGTGCCTATGTACTTAATCAACATACAGGAGAAATTTTAACCATAAAAGCACAACATACCTTATTAGCTTCTGGTGGCATTGGCAGTGTTTACGGCCATACTACAAATCCAATTATCGCTACAGGAGATGGTCTTGCAATGGCATACAGGGCTAAAACTAAGATAAAAGATATGGAATTTATTCAATTTCATCCTACTGCAATGTACACTCCAGAAGGGGGCTCCTCTTTCTTAATCTCTGAAGCTGTCCGTGGCTTTGGTGCTTATTTACGGACTAAAGAAGGGCATCGTTTTATGCTCGATTATGATTCCAGAGCTGAATTAGCTTCTAGAGATATTGTTTCACAAAGTATAGATTCCGAATTAAAGAAAACAGGAGACTCTTGTGTATATCTAGATTGTACACATTTAGACATAAAAGCCTTCAAAAATCATTTTCCCAATATTTACGACAAGTGTTTAGAAGAACATATTCCTATAGAAACAGACTGGATTCCCGTAGTGCCAGCTTCACATTATTTATGCGGAGGAATAATTGTTGATAAAGACGGAAAAACTTCCGTAAACAATCTTTATGCATGTGGAGAATGCAGTAGAACAGGATTGCATGGCGCAAACAGATTGGCATCAAACTCTTTATTAGAAGCTCTTGTCTATGCGCACAATATATATTTAGATTTATGTGATGCCCCAAAGGTTAACATTCCAGAAAACATTCCTCCTTGGAATGATGATGGCACCTCTATACCTAAGGAACATATACTAATTCAACATAACCTAAAACAGTTACAAGCTTTAATGCGAGACTATGTAGGTATTGTTCGCAACAATGACCGTCTACATTTGGCTATTAAACATTTAGATTTAATCTATGAAGAAGTAGAAGAACTATACAAAAAATCTAAAGTTACCACTACCCTCTGCGAACTTCGGAACATGATAAATGTAGCTCATCTTATTATTCAGCAATCCCTAAATAGAAAAGAAAATAGAGGAGGTTATTACAATATCAGTAACATAAAAAAAGCATCTAAATAAAAACTTAGATGCTTAGCGGGGTAGTATCCTTAAAAACTATAATTAGTCTACTAACTCAAACTCACTTTCTAAAATAGTGTTAGAACTACCGCCAACAAAAACATTAAAATCTCCTTCTTCTGCTTCCCAAATACCTTTTGCAGAATAAAACTGAAGCATTTCTTCCTCGATAATAAACCCTACTTCTTTAGATTCTCCAGGTTTTAAAGAAATTATTTTAAATCCTTTTAGCTCTTTAACTGGCCTTGTTATACTTGCGAATTTATCTTGAATATATAACTGTACTACTTCTTTCCCTTCTATTTTTCCTGTATTAGTCAAAGTACAAGAAAGGATTATTTTTTCTCCATTCTTAAAAGTGCTTTTACTAAGTTTTAAATTACTATATCTAAAACTAGTATAGCTTAAGCCATAACCAAATTCATAAAGAGGCTCGTTGCTCTCATCTATATAATGCGACCAAAAAACCATATTAGGAGCTGGTATTGTTGGTCTTCCTGTACTTTTATAGTTGTAATAAATTGGAATTTGACCAACACTTTTAGGAAAAGTCATTGGCAATTTACCGCTTGGATTATAATCTCCATATAAAACGGAAGCAATAGCATTTCCACTTTGCGTTCCTAAATGCCATGTTTCTACTATTGCTGGCACATTTTCATCTGCCCAATTGATAGTTAAAGGCCTACCATTCATTAAAACCAAAACAATATTTTTATTTACCTCATAAACGGCTTCTAATAATTTTTGCTGTAATCCTGGTAAATCTAGTGTAGTTCTGCTTCTACCTTCTCCAGATTGAAAACCGTTCTCCCCTAAAACCATAATAACAACATCATTCTTGGCTGCAAGTGCAACAGCTTCTGCTATTCCAGAGGCGTCATCCTCATTTATTTTAGTCTCTAAAGTAAAATCTGTCTTCCCCTCCGTTAAGACTACCCCTTTCGCATAGGTTATTGTATTTTCTTTATAATTTTTTAACCCCTCTAAAACAGATATTGCAGTATTATCATCCGCTGCAAGACGCCAACTTCCTAAAGGGCTATTCTTGTCTTGCGCTAAAGCTCCTATCACGGCTATTTTTTGTCCTTTTTTGTTTAAAGGTAAAAGTGCCTTTTCGTTTTTAAGTAGCACTATCGATTTTTTGGCCATATCTAAAACAGCCGCTTGGTTTTCTGGGCTACCTATAACAGATTTCTCTAGCTTCTCATCACAATATAAATAAGGGTCATCGAAAAGTCCTAGCTCATACTTTACGGTTAATATTCTTTTTACAGCATCATCGATTAATCTTATATCTACCTTGCCTTTATGTATTAATTTTTCTAAATGATTTACGTAACCATAGGATTCCATATCCATATCTGAACCAGCATTTGCTGCTAGTTCACTTGCTTGTTCTTTATCTTTAGCATAACCATGTGCTACCATTTCATTGATAGAACCCCAATCGGATACAACAAATCCTTTATAACCCCATTCTTTCTTTAATATTTCTCTCTGCAAAAAAGCATTGCCTGTTGCTGGAATACCATTGAGCTCATTAAAAGAATTCATAAACGTTTTTACTCCGGCATCTACCGTTGCTTTAAAAGGAGGAAATATGGTATTTTGCAAAGTGGCCATTCCTACATCTACCGTATTATAGTCTCTTCCAGATTCTGCAAATCCATAGGCTGCAAAATGTTTAGCGCAAGCAGCAATCGTATTCTTTTTAGACAGATCATCTCCTTGAAAACCTTTTACTCTAGCATATCCTATTTTACTTCCTAGATAAGGGTCTTCCCCTGCTCCTTCCATAACACGACCCCAGCGCGCATCTCTAGAAATATCTACCATAGGAGCGAACGTCCAGTTTATGCCACTTGCTGCAGCTTCACTTGCTGCTACTTCTGCAGATTTTTTAATCGCTGCTAAATCCCAACTAGCAGCTTCTGCTAATGGAATTGGACTTATTGTTTTATATCCATGAATAACATCAAAACCAATTATTAACGGAATTCCTAGCCTAGTCTCTTCGACCGCAATTTTTTGTACTTTCCGTACTTCTGCAACACCGCGAACATTAAGCATAGAACCTACTTGTCCTGATTTTAAATGTTCGTATTTAATTGCGGCACCTCCATTTGTAGGTGCCGGGCCCGTGACATTCCAAAACCCGTTGTATTGGTTCATTTGTCCAATTTTCTCTTTCAGAGTCATCTTCGCTAAAAGAACTTCTACTTTTTGGCTTATTTCCGTTTGTTTTACATTATCCACTGTTTCTTGAGCGTGTAATTTACCCCAAAAGCATATAACGTAAATTAAAATAAGTACCTGTTTCATTGGTTATTTTTAGTATTAAAATCCTTATTATCTAGTTCCTTAAAATTACTATAGAATTGCAAGATTTTATAAGACAATATTTTCCCATTTGCTACAATCATTGGAGCTATATATTCTTAATAGACTATAGCTCCTACTATTGATAATATCGTACGTAATCTATTTCCATGGAAGATTCTACAAAAGAAGTATCAATAGCTCCTCCTAAGCTACCTCCCATGGCTACATTTAATATAATAAATTGGTCTGTATCGAAAGGCCAAGTATCTGCATTTTTTGTATCTGGTTTATAAGTATAATAAACCTCATCATCTATTAGAAAAGATATTTCATCTGGAGACCAATTCATAGAATAGACATGAAATTCAGAACTTGCATCGGGAACTGTTTGCGAACCTATGTTAACCGTTGCACCAGAACTCGAAGTATTATGAATAGCACTTTGAACAACACCTTGATTATTCCCAACATGCTCCATAATGTCAATCTCTCCACAAGCTGGCCATCCTATGGTTCCTATACTAGAACCAAGCATCCATATTGCAGGCCAAGTTCCTCCTCCTTCCGGAAGTTTAGCTCTAACATCTATTCTACCATAAGTAAATTCTCTTAATCCTTGTGTTTTCATACGTGTAGAAGTATACTCGTACCCACTATAACTTTCTTTTTTAGCTGTGATTGTTAAGATTCCACCAGAGATATTTACATTATCTGTTCTATCTGTGTAAAATTGCGATTCGTTATTTCCCCAACCATTACTACCGTTTCCTAAATCGTAATTCCAACTTGTAGCATCTGGAGCCCCATCTACATCAAATTCATCTTGCCAAACCAAATTAGTATAAGCTACATCTACCTCCGTTGTACTATCTCCACCTTGAGAAGCTGGGGTGCTAGAAAACTTATGATACCAAGCTAAATCTGGATTAAGTGCATCTATAGTTCTAACATAAAGGCTATTCGCTGTAATAGACAATATTTCATACGAAGAAGACCCCACATAATATCCCATAAAAGCATTATCAGAAAAATCTAGTTGCGTTCCTCTTGTTTCTGCTTCTGGCACACCATTATTTGCTGGACCAACAGAAACAACACTAGTACCTGAGGTATCAAAATCGTAGCAAAAATCAAATCCTTCAGAACCACCAGCTATTGCTTCATGTGCTCCATTGAAATAGGTTTGTCCTTTATTATCCAATTCATACATAAGCTGTCCGTTTACATCTACCGTAAAAATTAATTCATCATCACAGAGACAATCGGACTCGTCGTTACTACATTTTTCAAAAGGCTGCGTAGCAAACCATTTTGGCCACCACCAATCTCCATCTATACCATCTCTTGAAGGGCCTACTCCCAAATGGCCTGGTTCAGCCGCAGCTAAATACCACGTTTTAGAGCCTCCATTAGTTAATAGTTGAATGGCCTCATCATCTGTAAAATCGCTTTGTACAGCCACTTCTAAGGTTTTAGAAGTACTGATTCCTCCTGTACCATACGCTATCGCTATTACGGTATATGTATTAAGTCCTGTTTTAGTAAATCTTTTGGTTGCTTTACCTGTTACAGATACAGCAGTAGTACCATCACTAAATACGTATTTATACGAAATTGCATTTTCTGCAACCGCAGTAAAATTAACAATACCAGAACCGTCTTCTGTAATTTCTCTTGCTATAGACAAATTTGTCGGTGTTGCTAGTGCTGCCAAAGAAGGTTCGTCTTCTTGACAAGAACTTGGTAACATTAGAAGCAAGAATATCTGAAATAGAAATTTTATTTTTATCATCGCTTTTCTGTATTAGTTTTTTATAAGCTTATACTGCCAAAATACACCTGCTCCAGCTTCGACCACCACATTCATGGTAGTATCATTATCACTAAGTGTTACACTATACGTAATCGCTGTAGGCACGGCTACATTAGGTAGCTCTCCTTCGTTATTTGCTTTTGGTATTCCAATATAAGCTCCTGTTCCGTTTATTGTAATAGTTCCTGCAGTTGCATCATACGAATACGTTGCCGAAGCAGAACCATCGTGTGGAGCTACAGGAGTTTCACAAGCATCAGAACCACCTTGCCAACCTTCTATCCATGTATCTGTTCCTAAAATATTTGCAAAAGAACCATCTACTCCAAATACAAAGGTATCATCAAAATAACATGCTCTATCTGTTACACCTTGCGCATCAATAGCAAACCAACTAGTATCTCCTACAGAAGGACCTACTCCTAAAGAACCAACTTCGGCCGCCATTTGCCAAGTTCCTGCTATTGGTGAAACAATTGTACTGCCTTCTTTAACTAATTTGTATTGCCAATATACTCCAGAACCTGCTCCGGTTTCTACTACTACATTCATAGTGTTTTTATCTTCGGATAAAGAAACCGAATAACTAATTGCATTTGGAACGGCAACATTTGGTAATTCGCCGTCATTATTTGCTTTTGGAATACCAATATAAGAGCCTGCTCCTGTAATTGTAATTGTACC
>NZ_JADGES010000160.1 GCF_016744255.1 Maribacter sp. | reverse complement strand
ATGGAGAAAACACAAATTTCATATTGGAACGATGACCTTTGGGTGACTTTAAGTCACCAGCCAGAAACTATGGACTTTAAGTCCATAGTGGTTCATTTAAACAAAATACTGGATGCGGTCATTAGTTTTTTGCAATAGGGGCATTTAAGCAATGTTCCGGAATTCCAAAGCTATCTATTAATACATTAATATGTGGTCTTAGCTCTGTGCATAAGCGCTCTACCCTTTGTCTTATAGCTTTGGATTTAGTTCCGCTAATATAACCTTGCTCTAAATACCAGCTAGCATCTTGCCTTATTTCTTGTAAGGCGTATAATGCACCAATTTTTTTAAATAAATGCTGATATTTTTCCTCCTGTATTTGGTTCGTATAGGAATGGAATTTCTCATAAGCTAAGGCTGTACTATATGCTTTTCCAAGAGCTAGTAAATGTGTTTGTACTTTTAAAAATGCTTGGTAAGAAGGCATTCCTTTTTTAATATATTCTCGTATCCGCATAGCAACACTATAGGTTAGTCTACGTGTTCGGTACTCTAGTGCGTGTAAATGAAAATTAGAGTCGTACAAATGCTCTGTATCTACTTTACTCGTGTATATAGGATTTATACTGGTAATTTTATCATTGATCTGTACGCTCAATAGCTTTAAAACAGAAGTGAACCCTGCACTATTAAATTCCGATTTAAACTCTGATAAAACGCCCTTAGCGGCCAATTGTAATAGTACATTGTTATCTCCTTCAAAAGTGGTAAAAATATCTACATCATTCTTTAAGTCACCAATAGTGTTCTCTAATAAATACCCTTTGCCACCACAGGCTTCTCTACATTCTTGAATTGCATTATTGGCATACCAAGTAATAACAGCTTTTAATCCTGCTGCTTGGGTTTCTATTTTTCTTTTGTCCACTATACTATCATCACAATACTGCATCATCATATCGTCTAAAGTAATATGATACACATATGCACTGGCTACTAACGGAATTAAACGTAATTGGTGCGTGGGGTAATCCATTAATAAATCTTCTTGTGCTTTTTTATTGTCATTAAATTGCCTCCTTTGTAAAGCATGTTTTATGGCAATGGTTAAAGATTTTTTTGCGCCACCTAGCCCTGCTCTTGCTACGCAAATTCGTCCTCCAACTAAAGTGCCAAGCATAGTAAAGAAACGTTTATTTGGGTTTTTTATCTCGGAGTAATATTTTCCTTCCGCATCAATAGAGCCATATTTGTTTAATAAATTTTCTTTAGGAACAGCAACTTGGTTAAACCATATTTTGCCATTATCGACTCCATTAAGGCCTAATTTATATCCGTTGTCTTCTATTTTTATCCCAGGAAATAATGTATGATTGTCGTCTCGTAAGGGAACAAGAATGGCGTGTACGCCTTCATTTTTTCCATTTACTATTAATTGAGCAAAAACAGAAGCCATTGTAGAATCAAGAGCATTGCCTATATATTCTTTATTGTCAAGTTTTCCAGGAGTATGAATTATTATTTGGTCTAATTCTTGGTCATATGTGGCGGTAGTTTTTATGCCACGAACATTAGATCCATGCCCCGTTTCTGTCATAGCAAAGCAACCTAGTAACTCCGCTTTTCCAGTTTTTTCTAAATACTTTTTATAATGTTTTTCAGTGCCTAATTTTTGAATGCTACCTCCGAAAAGACCAAATTGTACTCCGAATTTTATAGCCATACTACCATCTATATACATCATGCTTTCGAAAATGGCAGCATAGCCTTCCATGTTGTTACTTCCGCCAAATTCCTTTGGGTATGCCATAGCGCCATAGCCTTGTTTTCCTAAAAAAGATACTTGCTCTAGTACTTTTTTTCGATGCATAGATTTATCTCTATCTATAGTGCCTTGAAATATAGGAGAGGAAAGTTCTTTTCTGAAATCATCTACGACTTTTGCCTGCTTTCCTTTTAATAAAGAATCTATTATTTTGGAGTTGTATTCTCTGGAATTAAATGAAGTATTTCTTAGTGTAGAAAATAGATGGTTGTAGTGATTGGGTTGTAGCCCTAAATTAGTTTCAATATGTATTAAAGATTCATTAACAGGGCAATCCTTGTAATATATATTGCAAATTTTATGACTAAATAATGTCAAAGGAAAAGAATCATTTTCAACCAATTGGATTTTAGATAAATCGATTAATGTTTTCCAAGATTTAAATTCCTTATTTTTTGGCGGTTGTTCTTTGTTTAACCACGTATTTAATGTTTTTTTATCTGTGTGGGTTAATGTGTTATCCTTTGTAATAGTAGTTTTAACAACATTGATTTCGGAAGCAGAAAGTAAATCATCGGACCAAATAACATAAAAAATGGGTAGGTACTGTAGTATAGTTTTAGAATATTGAATTTTTTCCATAAAATGAATTTACAATTATTATTTGTAAATAATTTATGCTAAAAACTGAATCATAAAAAAAGCAACCCCGATTACTTTTGTAATCGGGGTTGCTAAAAATAATTTAATGGTATTAAGCTAATTAAAGTGCTTTAGGACCAGCTGCTAAAATTTCAGGATTCACTCCATCTTGAAATTGTTTAAAGTTTTCTGCGAATAAAGAAATTAGCTTGTTTTTAGTTGCAGCATATTTTTCTTTATCATCCCAAGTATTAATTGGCACTAAAACTTCACTAGGAACGCCTGGACATTCTGTTGGAATTTGAAAACCAAATTCTTCGTCCTTAACGTAAGTTACGTTGTCAAAACTACCATGGTGAATTGCATCAATCATAGCTCTTGTATGCTTTAGTTTCATACGAGAACCACTACCATTCCATCCTGTGTTTACAAGCCAAGCATTAACTTTGTGTCCTTTTATTTTTTGAGCTAGTAATTCAGCATATTTGTTAGGGTGCCACATCATGAATGCTGCTCCGAAACATGCACTAAAGTTAGGAGTTGGTTCTGTAATGCCCATCTCGGTACCTGCCATCTTTGCAGTATAACCAGAAATAAAGTGATAACTAGCTTGTTCAGGAGTAAGTTTACTTACTGGAGGCAATACACCAAAAGCATCACAAGTAAGAAATATTACATTTGTAGGATGGCCAGCAACACAAGGAATTTGTACGTTATCAATAAAATTGATTGGATATGAAGCCCTAGTGTTTTCGGTTATTGAAATATCTGTGTAATCAACTTTTCTTGAATTTTTGTCATAAACTACATTTTCCAAAACCGTTCCAAAACGGATGGCATTGTAAATGTCAGGCTCATTTTCAGGAGTTAAATCAATTGCTTTTGCATAACATCCACCTTCAATATTAAATGTTCCTTCATTAGTCCAGCAATGCTCATCATCACCAATCAACTTACGTTTTGGATCCGCACTTAAAGTCGTTTTACCAGTTCCAGAAAGGCCAAATAAGATAGACACATCTCCTTCTTCACCTACGTTAGCAGAACAGTGCATTGGTAATACATCTTGCAATGGCATTAAGTAGTTCATTACAGAGAAAATACCTTTTTTCATTTCACCAGCATATTCTGAACCTAAAATAACGATTTCCTTACGTTCTAAGTTTAAATCAACACTGGTTTTAGAAGTCATTTCAGAAGTGTAACGGTTAGCTGGGAACTGACCTGCGTTGAAAATCACGTAATCAGGCTCACCAAAATTAGCTAATTCTTCTTCTGTTGGCATAATCAACATGTTCTGCATGAACAATGCATGGTAGGCTCTTGTACAAACGATTCTGGTTTTGATTCTATAGTTTGGATCCCATCCTGCGTAAGCGTCAACTACAAATAAGTGTTCGCGAGTATTTAAATAATCAAGAGCTCTTTCGTGGTTTACCATAAAGGTGTGCTCATCTAAGCCCATGTTAATATCTCCCCAATCAATATTTTTTTCAGAATCTGGGTGTCTTACGATACGCTTATCCTTTGGACTACGTCCTGTTTTTTCTCCTGAGAATGTCATTAACGCACCTACATCAGAAATAGCAGTTCCCTTTTCTAATCTTAATCCTAGTTCATACAATACAGGAACACTGCTGTTTCTATAAATTTTTTCGGTTTCAATTCCGTACTGGTGTAAATCAAATTTTGTTGCCATTATTTTTATTTTAAAATTGGTATTTGATGTTGTTAATAATTCTATACAAAGGATGCTATTATTGTAAATAAAAAAGATGACAAATGTCAGGTTTGTCGCTGGTTGGTCAACTATAACGATGTAATTGTAA